>JAUVXQ010000039.1 GCA_030603505.1 Candidatus Heimdallarchaeota archaeon
AAAGATGATTATACAAAAGGCACTGTAGTTATCATTCAGCTAGAAGAAGGAGATTGATAGAGCAGAATTTTTATTCGTTTCTCTATACTTATTGGGTGATATTTTCAACATCTGATGTTTCAAAACTTCCTTCTTTAATGAACAGAAACATCAATACACCCGCTAAATAGATAGAACTTGTAGTATAGAAAGCGTATTGGAATTTTTGGGGAAAAGTATTTTTCGTCATTATTACTCCTCCAATTGGTTGACTAAGACTGTTAAAAGCAGTGAATGCCAATGAATCAATCGCACTGAAGGTTGCTCTTTGGTTGGAAGGTAATAGATCCATGACTATCGCATTAATTAGAGGCCACCCAGCATTCATCATAGCTTGTCGCAAAACAAAAATACCTAAAGCAATAGCTAAGGGTGGAACAAAGGAGAAACAGAGGAGAAGAATAACAGCAATTAGTTCAATCCAAAATATTGCTTTAACTCTACCTATCTTTTTACCTAAGCGAAGAGCTACAGCTGAAAAAACAGCTGTTAAAAGTGGAGCTAAACTAAAGATCAATGTTAATTCAGACATTGTCTTATTATAACCTTGATCAAAGAAACTTGGCAAGAACGGGATTGATATACCAGCTCCAAATGCAATAATAAAATCAGCAGCAACAATTAATAAAGGAGTTCTATAAAAAACTATTTTTTGTTTTAAGGTCTTACATTTTCGCAGATTTTGTATTATGAGCTCATTTCTTTTTTTCTCTTCAATGCTTACAACATCATCATCTCGAGTAGATGAATGGAGTAATCTTTTATCATTAATAAAGAAAACTAGTAAAGAAGCTAAAATTATCACAGCTATGCAGATTTTCACAACAGGCATAATTACCTCTGGTTCAAACGTATCTCCTAAATTTTTGTAAATAAAATATCCCACAACACCTCCAATAGCCATGAAAACTTGTTGAATTATTGCCATTAGAGTATAAATTTTAGTTCTAGTTCCTTTTGATGTACTATCAGCTACCATTGCAGCCCCTGAAGGCATAAAAAATGATCCTGCTATAGATGCACCTATTTGAACCACATAAAGATCTGCTAATCTGCTAGCAAAGATAAGATATATCATCGATGAGATATAAATAATTCCTCCAAACCATAGGAAAACGTCCCTTCGCCATCTATCCGCTACAATTCCAGAAATGATTAAACCAACCACACCAACGATACTTGCTAAACCAAAAATTAAACCTATATCTAACTCGTTACCGCCCCAAGCGAATACAAGAAAATACATACTGATGAAAAGCGGAGTTTGGACAAGGGAAATAATTGCGGTTGTTCCAAAGTATAACTTAACGTTTAAGTTCAGATTTTTAACAGTATTGTACGAATCCGTAGTAACTGATCTAATTTTTCTGAACATCTATTATTTTAGAACTTAACTTGTTTTTAAATATGCGTAAAAAAATATTGTCCATTATTCTTCTGATAATTCTAAATCCACAGTCTCTATTGTCATTTGTTTCATATTTATATGAGTGTCTCTAGATCCACATTTAGGGCATAAGAAATTATAAGCGAATTCTGGATCTCCCTCATCTGTTGGTTCTCCAGTATAGTCACACGCTATACAAGTTATTTCTGCAGCTTTTATCTCCATAAGAAGCTCAGAATCTTCGAATTTTTCCATTTCATGTGTGATAATTTTATAAGCTTCTTGAAGCAAATCAGGAATGACCATTTCGTAAGGACTAGCTGATACTATTATCTTTTTTACTCTTATTACATTATATTTTTCTATTATTTCTTCAATTTGAGTAACAATTGCAGAAGCTAGACTGTATTCATGCATTTTTATTCTCTCTTTGGAATGTCTATACCAAGAGCTGTTATCAAATCATCTATTCCTTGCTTTGTTTTTGCGCTTGTGCATATAACTTCCATGTCTGATTTAATTTTAGATGCATCTTCAACAAGTGTCTTAGAATCAAAATCTTCTCCTTCTATATCACATTTATTGATAACAGCTATTTGAGCTCCTTTGAAAATAATAGGGTGTTTCTTAATAACATATTCACCCTCTGTTATACTCACTACTACAATGTTTTTTTCTGCACCAACATCCCAAGCTGCTGGGCATATTAAATTACCAACATTTTCTGTAAAAAATATATTATAATCATCAATGTTAATTTTGTCAAGCTCTTTCTGAATCAAACTTGCCGACAAATGACATCCGCCACCTGTATTTATCTGAACTGTTGTAGCTCCATACTTAGCAATTCTATCAGCGTCAATGGTTGTTGCAACATCCCCATTAATGACAAATACTTTATAATAAGGTGATAGACGCTCAGCTATTCTTTCAAGAATAAGTGTTTTTCCTGCACCTATGGATCCCATAATATTGAAGAATCTCTTGTTCTTTGTTTTCATTACATTTCTTATTTTTTCAGCAAGTTCATCATTAACGACGTAAGCCTTTTTTTTAATAGAAATTTGCTTGTTTTCAACCATTATAGTCAAAATCAGTGAAAAAGTTGAAATTAAAAAGTCATCGCTAGAACATCAATAAACTTTATTACCATTAATATGATAATGGTGTTAGTAATCGTTAATAGAGGAAGAAAGATGAAATTCAATTTTATGAAAAAGAAGAGAGCTATATCTCCTGTTGTAGCAACTGTGCTTCTAATAAGCCTGGTTGTTGCAGCTTCAGCAATAGTTTTTACATTAGTTGTTCCAATGCTCAAGGGTTCATCGAATATTGAAATACTTTCAACACAATGGTTTGATGCTGTTGATGGTGATTCTGTTTCAGATATTGTATATATAACAGTACAAAATAGTGGAACAGCAGAGGCTATAATAACAGGTGTTAATATAACTCTATTAAACGATATTAATAATGAAACCTTTAAAATACCAAATATTGAAGTAGAACAAGATATTCCATATACTGTCAGTATAAGTGCAAGGGCAGACTTAATAGTAAGGTTTACTCCTACTGATTATATATCCTATGGAAGCAACGTTTTTCGAGTATCTCTAACTTATGGAGCAGATAATGTTGCATTTGCTAGTGAAAATTTGAAGCACACAGATGTAATTGAAGATCTTTCATTAACAGTGATTAACCCAATAAATAACTCTTGGTTTAGTGGTGATATTGACCCCCAAGTTGTTAGAACTGGCGGTTTTCAACCTGATTCTGTCAAATACACACTTTATGATCCAGTTGGTAACGCAGTCGATGGCTATCAAGACGTACTTCATACAGTTAACATTGATACTACTAATGCAACAGCAACTCCTGATGATGATGGCTATCTCATTTCGTTTTATGTTTCGGATTATCTGGGTGCAGATTTAGTGTGGAAAAACATTACTATCAATATAGATAACAAAGATCCAGGATTAGATTTGCAAATAAATGGTACTCAATTCAACAATGGTGATTTTATAGATATTGAATGGACGATTACTGACATTTCTGGTGATAATTCTCCCTTAATATATGAAGTTATATCATTAACAGGAACTGTTTTTGAAGGTGAAACCTTGCTTTTAAGTGATGGTTCCACAGTAGTTGATGGCGTTCCACAAAATATAGTATTAGATCACGATTATACAATCAATCTAGCAGAAGACACATTAACAGTAACGGTATCTATAACTGATTCTGCAGATAATGATAATTCCATGGGTAAGAGTTTTGATATAATTGATACAACTAAACCAGAAGTCGAAATACTGAGCCCCATAAATGAAACAACTGTTACCGGAACTATTACCTTTGAAATATTTGCTTCTGATGAATCAGGAATTGATACAAACGATCTTAACATACTGTTCTTTGACACTGCTACTTTTACGCTTCAATATGCTTTTATGCAGAGTGCAACTCCTACAGCTGTTTATGATCCAAATACAAATATCTGGACTTTAGATTTTGATACTGCTAATTTACCTAACACTGAGATATATGTAGAAGCTCAAGTATTTGATTTAGCTGGAACACCAAACGCAAACACAAGTTCAATAGTAATTACTTCAGACAATTCTGTTCTTTCAGCTGAGAGTTTCTTGACTGGTGGAGGAAATACTTATCTCCAGTTTAGTCTTAGAAATAATCTTTTGACA
The DNA here is from genome assembly GCA_030603505.1 of Candidatus Heimdallarchaeota archaeon. The sequence continues at coordinate 4,135 of JAUVXQ010000039.1, forward strand.
GATATTACTATTACTAATGTTACAGTAACTTGGTCAACTGGTCAAATAGATGGTGTAAGAGAAATTATTAGATTACCAGGAATAACATTAGCATCAGAAGTAGATCCTGGTTTTACACCTAGTGGTGTGGTTATTCCTCTCAATGGTGGTACTGGCACAATTATTAGTGCTGAAAATGTAATAGCTTTACAATTTTACTTCTATAGTAATAATAATAAACTGAAAGCTGGAACTTATACATTTACTTTCTTTATTGAAGGTCATGGAATGTCAGATACATTTTCCTACACAGTTTAGCTTATTCTTAAGCTAACATCTTATTTTTTTCCTTTATTCTTTTTATAATTCATTTTTACATTACTTTCTTTCTAGTTAATAATGTCGAAAAGCTAATAATCTCTATATAATATCTAACAATAATGAGTGTTGTCTATGAAAAATTTCCCAACTTGAAAAAGTTTTTTCAGACTTTGGTAGAGTATATTGCTTCCTCTATGCAAGTCATGTCTATCATGCAATTTGGGGATATTGCATTAGATGATTTCTCTCCTAACTATAGTAAAATTGATGTCATAGTAATATTAGAAAAGAGTCTATGGGAAAAAGATTTCGATCTGATTGATGATATTATGTCAAAAATCAAACAAACTTACCCTGATTATTCTAGAAATCTAAATTTGTACTTCATTCCATCTCAGTTGATAGAAAATCCTCGTATATCCTACCAAGATTTCGAAGGGATGATAATCTCTTCAGATAACCAAGTCCTCATTTCAAAGTATCCATTTACAGCAACAAAAGACTATGAAATAAGAAAATACGCTGAAACACTATATGGAGAAAACTACAAAGAAAATTTTCCCATCCCACCAACTGATTGTTTTTGGATGGATTTTGTAGAAGGGTTAGAAGAACTTGAAAAGGATGTTAAAGAATATCCATTCCAATTTTCTAATGATACATCAGATGAAAAAGCAATGAATAGATTACTTAATTTAACACAGACCATTCATTCTTTAAAGAATAGTGATTTCATCGGAAAGACAAAATGTGCATACTGGTTTGCAAACGAATATCCAAGCGATTTAGGTGATTTTATACTTGAAGTGGGATTAAGTAGACTAAGAAGCACTTCTACATCAAACATTATTAGTTTAGTAGAAAAAAGCAGGGATTTCTTCTTATTTTTCATAGAAAAAGTATTCCAAATCAGAGGAATAAAACCTCCAGATTTCAAAAAAGCAGTTAAGATCAGTGATTCAACCCATGACTTCAGCTTTGTTTTCATGGAAATAAGAAATCTGCTACAATGAAAATCAGGAAGGTGAATTTCATTGAATTCCATTTACAAAAGATTCATCGAATTATTAAAAATTGCATGCCCTACTGTATTAAGTGTCTATGAGTTTAAGAAGCAAATAGCATTATTTGATCGAATTCTTAAAGATAAGATTGGACTAGTTATTTTAGTTCCAGAAGCTGAACATTATACTGAAAATTTACTTATTATTGATCTGCTATATGATGTTATTCAAGATGAATTTGGTTGGGAAGGTGGTACAAGATTCGCTAATTCTTTTTCTAGAGGCTATATTAGAACCCCTAGCAATCTTTGGCATATCAATATTCAAAATCCTCATTGTTTGTTACCTGAAGATATGATTAATCTATTAGAAAACGGAAAATTGATTTTTGGCGAAGAACTGATTTTAGAAGAGGATTTCCCTCACAATCGAGACGAGATAATTAAGATTAATGTAGGTTTAACAAGAGATGAAGTTGAGAAAATAGCTTTAGAGTACAATCAATATAGCCCTTTAGTAGATCCGAAGTGCTGCTGGATGAGATTCCCTTTTACCGTTGAACACTCAGCTTTCAGTGTAGTTAGTAACGAATTAGATTTGTTTATGGAAAATAAAAAACCAGAAAATAATATTCATTTGTATGGTCGATATGGAGGATCAGGAAAAACTCAGATAATTTACTCATTGATGAAATACTGTAGAGAACAGAATATTCCTTTTGTATATAGAACAGAATTCTGGAAGGATGAAGAGGGTGAATATTATGATATTGAAATTAATCCTGACAACAATCCCAAAAATTTGTCCTCTTTTTAGATGAAGTTGATATTGATATTAATTCATTACAAACAGGCCTTAAAAATAGATTTAATAGTTCTAATTCAAACATTTTTATTATATCAGCTAGTAAAGAGATTAGCTCTTTTACTACTGAAGGATTTCTTATCTATGATATTGTAAAAGAGTATCCCTTTACTGATTCTCAACTAGTATTGTTATTGAAAAAAATCATTGATATTTCTCACATAGATAAAGGAGTTTTCTCTGATGAGATTCTGGATAAGATTGTAAACCAGACAAGGCTTTGGAATCATACTGCTATAAGAAAAACACCTACATCTGTTATTTTAACAGCTCATTTGGCTTTCATTGAAGCGATAAGGGGATGCAAAGAAGAAAAGAATAAACTAGTTGTGAAACCCGAATTTATCGAGAAGTGGGCTTTCTTGGGAACATCTCCTTGGTATCAAGAATATGGAATAAAACACGATGTCCATTCGGAGTATTTTATATTTGATGGAAATGAATATACAGCTGTTGATAGAAATTATCACTTCTCGATGCCATAAAAGACCAATCAAAAGAATCGTTGTTAAGAATCTGAAAAAGCTGTACCTCCGTTAATGGTTAATCCTTAGCGGTTCTACTAAACTTGCTAGAACAGCATGTAAATTGAAAAAAAACATTTTTTATTATTGAATACTATTCCATATCTTTAATAACATCCTCTCACAAATAGTTTTTAGTATAATTAAGAGGTTGAAAAATGCCAGAAGTATTAGATTGGATGACAGGTAGAGGTGACGAAATCCTTTTCCGCCATCCCAGAACTGAAATTAATTGGGGCGATACGGTAAACGTCTTGCCCAATCAAGTAGCTGTTTTCATAAAAGATTCACAGGTTTATGATGTTCTTAATCCTGGAAGACATCTCATGAAGACAAAGAATATTCCACTACTAACAAGATTGCTCTCTGCAATAGTAGGTTATGACAAAAACCCTTTCAATTGCCAAGTCATATTCATTAATTTAGCTGATTTTCAAGCTAAATTTGGTGGTCGCAGTCAAACTCAAGAATTAGCACCTTTACAATTCTTTGGAGATTATTTCTATAAAGTCGCAGATCCCCAGAAATTTGCTTTCCAAATAGCAGGTAATCGCAATATCTACAGCACTTCGGAATTTAATGAATTCTTTAGGAATTTCGTTGTTCAAGAATTAATCAGTCTTCTTTCAAAGAAAAGCATTGTTGATGCTATGTCTGATTTAGATACAACATCAAACAGTGTCGAGAAAGTGATTAAAGGCGAACTTCTTGAAATGGGTATAGAACTCAAGAATCTCAAATTTGGTGGTATAGATACTACTCCAGAATATAGAGACCGATTATTCTGGTTACGAGCTGGAGTATCAGCTGGTGAAATTCAAAAATACGCAGGGACTGCAAAAGTCGCGGAGAAACTACCTGAAGGTGGTGCTTCTTTAGGTGCAGGAATGATTATGATGAATAATCTATTCAGCAGCCAAGGAGTAGCTCAAAGAGCTGATGATATTAAAACATCAGGTGATGTTGAATCAGCCTTTATTAAATGCAATCAATGTAAAGGTAAATTCTCCCCAAATGCTAAATTCTGCCCTCATTGTGGTGATCCCTCTGATGATGAACTGAAAGGTGAGGCAAAATTCTGCACTAATTGTGGTGCAAAAAATCAAAATAAAGCAAGATTCTGTGGCAGTTGTGGGAATCAATTATAATTTTTTTATTCTTCCCTTCTTTTTTTAAAAATATGGTAGGTGTACTACCAGTTTGAAATCAATCTACCGTTGGAATCTCTATAGCTAACAACCAATATCGTGATGAAATCAATAAATGTTCCAATTCCCCAAAAACCTAATGTAAACAAATAAACTATACCCAAACCAATACTTCCAGAGTAGAATCTGTGTACACCCATATATCCGAAAAACATACACAAGATAAGAGTTACAGTTCGACTAAGAGGAGATATAGGAACTTGTCCATATACATGTTGCTGATAGGGTTGGTATGGTTCTTGTTGAACAATCACTTGTGCAGGTTGTGGTTGTACGGGCTGTTGTACGGGCTGTTGTACGGGCTGTTCTCGGTCAGTTAGTGTGGTACCACAATTTGGACAGAATCTTATTCCTTGCTCTAAAGCAGCTCCACAATTTGGGCAAAAATATTTTCCAGACATAATTTTCACTCTCTTTTTAAGATATATAATAGAGAGATGTACAAGTATATAATAATTTTCATGTTTTTCCATTTAATCTCTATACTTGCAATTAAGATTTTTTAAGATCCTGATTGATTTCCAATTTTGTGCGCTGGAAGGAAATTGAATCTTCAAAATATTTTTATTTCTTCTTCAAATAATCATGTATGTCAATTGGTGAAGTAGCT
>JAUVXQ010000087.1 GCA_030603505.1 Candidatus Heimdallarchaeota archaeon
GAACGATTACTTGAATTGATACTACGACTTGACCAACTTCAAGAAGAACATGATTTTAGACAATTTCATTTCTTATGTAACGATAAGAAAGTAACTACTCAACATTTTCGATTAAAATCTGGAAGAGGAAAACTAAAAGTGATATATGCTACAGGGATAATAAATAATTTTGAAGAATTAAAGGAAATAGAGATTAATTTCAGAAAGAAAAATAGTTTCTTAAAAATTAAATTACCAAAAATAAAAGATTTAGTAATTAATGGTCTAGTCTCAAAATTTTATTCAAAATCAATTGGTATAGATAAATACATTAGATATTATATTATGATAGAAGAAGCAAAAGAAAGACAAAAAACCTTTTCAGAATTTATGAAATAGCTAATAAAGTACTATAATTTGAAATAAAACTTCTGATTCTCATTCTTTAGAACATGAAAATTATGGTACTATAGATCATGTGTCTTAGTTTAATTACAATCACCAAATCGTTATATTTGCAGTATCTAATTACATTTCATTGATTTTAGCAAGCTAGAAATCTATATCTGAAAAATTATCGAAAAAGATAAAACATCGTCTTAAACATCAGTTTTGCCTGATAAAACACCGTAAAACTGAATTTACTTATAAAGCGGAAAAAATATTTCTTAATTCTGTTACTCAAGAGTGCCTAATATATCTTTTATTTTAATAGTAATCTTCTCACCCAACTTTAATATGGAAACTGTTTTTTCCCCAAATTCATGCTTCTGTTTTTACTCAATCAACCCCCCACTTTTTAATAACAGAGAGCTGATCTGATAGAAGCTGTTTATTATGAATATGGTATGGTTAAACTTTGGGAAATTTCAGTATTATCTACTTGAAACATTTTGAATTCGATAATTAGACTTTATCCTAGTAAAAAAAGTAAGAAAAGTCAACAGTTAGCTTGAAAAGGGATTCCTTTTGTCCTCTGCATCAGGATCAGGATTATCATACCAAGCTTTTATTTTACCATTGTTTTTGAATTCCATACATATAATCCCAAGGATTCGCCAAAAACGACCAATCTCTATTCGATACAGGATGAGAGAAAGGAAGCGTTAGGAAGTTACGAACAAGCATGGAAGAAGAGAGAGGACATTCCAGTGCAATCACACTTGATACCTTATCAGACGATATTTTTGTTGTTGACTTTTGAACCAGTTCCAAAGGATCGGTTGGAATTTTGGTTAGAGAGATGCACAGATTCTTATGGATTATATGATTTCAATAGCAGGTTGATAATAGATTTCGTTAAGCAGATTGTGGGGGAGCAAGAATGATTTTATCTTTGCGTGGAGACTTTTTTCTAGAAAGATGCTACTATTCTCAAAATCGTTTAAAATGGCTCATTCTTCTAGTTCAATTATCTTGAAAGCTAATCAAGAAAATTATTAAAGGATAGCGTAATACATTATTGAGTTACTTACTTTTATGACTCTTAAATCTCTCTCCTGGTTCAACATTCAATATATCGTTTTTCTCAATCTCTTCGTAAGCATGGTTTTCTTGAACTAACGGTTTTTTGATTCTCTTCCATCCAAATCTTATTTTTGATCTATAAATTATATTCATGATTTCATAGATTCCCGATACAATATCATCCATTTTATTTTGTATTTTTTGTTCAAAATCATCTACAGGATTTCCGCTAAAATCTTTCGTAATAATTTCATTGGTTTCTTTATATGCATAGTAGACTTTATTTATTTTTTCACTATTTTGAGTAGATATTTTAAGCTGAATACTCACTTTATTTCTTAAAATATCCAAATCTATCTTGAAATCAGAAAGAGATAACATTATTTTTTCAAGTAAAAGTTCTTTTGAATTAATATTGATCTTATTTGATCTCTGAATAATCCATTGATTAATAGGAGATGTTAAATTTGTAATTCTTCTTAATAATTCGCATGTTTCTGTCAATAACGGTTTTACTGTTCTTAGTGTATGTTGTTTTCTCTGATATCGATTAGCAATACAACCCGCGATTAGGGCAGCAATTATAGTACTTCCACCTATAATCATACTAGGTAGCCATTCAACCATAAGTTCACCTTCAAAGCTATAATTTAAGAGTATAAAAATCTTTTCAGAAATCGATAAGAGATATTTCTTTTTTTCTAGGTCAACAGTAGTTTTATAAGGGAATCATTATGAAAAAAAACTTCGACTTGGTTTTGTTTAATAGAGGACAAGGATAGAGAATGGAGTAAAAAAGGTTCTAGTGACCCCAATATTAAAATCTTTAATTGCTCTACAAGTGAAGTACAATTCCTCATACAAAGATTCTTCCAATGCAATAGTTGTGGAAAAAAAGTCGCTAAAGAAGAATAAACTCAAATTATTAAGGAATATGATTACTTCTCATTGGATATGCTAGCATGTGGTGAGTATAAACAGAATAAAAGCGTGTAAGGTAGAACATCCTTTTACTTCCAACTATTATCACAATTATTTCATGAAATTAGATTTAAGTATCTCATAAGGAACATTGTTAAATGGGCAAACTTTAATGCAAATACTGCAACCAAATTCATTGACGAAATGTGGCATACATTTTGTATTCTCAATATGAGTTATTCTACCACTCGGATGTTCTATAGCTTCATCATATATCGCTCCACCTGGACATTCTTTTATACAGCGACGACATTGGTCACAATAATCCCGTACCCAAGCATGTTCATTGTCCTCACTAAATGGCAAATTTTCTATACTTGTATAAACAGCAGTAAGTCGAAACCTTGGACCATATTCAGGGGAGATCATTATTCCAGAGTATCCAATCCAAGCAAGTCCTGCTCTTTGAGCCATCGGAGGGTAGAGAGCTGCTCCCATCAAAGGATGACCTGCGTGTGCAGAGAAACCTTTCTTACGAAGAAAACGTGAGATTTTATTTGATATGATTCCTAATTCATCATAGGTTCGCATAACTTCATGTTGACAATTTAAGCTAGGTGCTGTATCTATCTTATCCTTTTGCATTTCAAATCCTAGAACAATAGCATTTGGATGAAGAACAGCTTTATTTTCGAAGACTAATTGTTCAGAAAGCTTTGCAAAACCAATCAATCCTGCACCTATTTTTTCAGCATAGTCCTTTAATTGTTGAAGCTCTGCAGCTGTAATTTCCTTTTTTGGATTTTTCGGATTGTTTTTCAGTGTATTTACAGTTTTGAACTCATTTCGAAATATAGAAACCATAGTAGGGATGATTTTCAGTCCAAATCCAGTTCGTTTACCATATTTTGATCCTTCAATCATTAATTCATACCTAACAGGAGAATCTTCACTATATTTGAGAGTGCTATCGAGCTTCGATAAGTCATTCTCTTTCTTAAAGAGTTTTCCCATAATCTTCAAAATTGATTTTTCTTGAAATTTATTCATTAAAATCACACTATTGCAGACAAAATATTTGACTTAAGTATATGCTTAACCCTTTTAAATTTAGCTCAGACTTTTACTTTGCTGTTCTTTTCAAACAACTTTCTTATACTTTGTAATAATCTAGATAGCTAAATGGACAGACCTTAACACAAACACTCAAGAGCTAGGACAAGTAAAATCTCTTGAAGGGAGATGGATTGAAGATTTCTGTTATGTAACTAATTATTGGGTTTTTGATGCAAGCAAAGATAATATCTATGATGCTGTTAAATCACAATCTCAATGAGGATAATTGTGTATCAATGTTAGGATTTAACCTTAAAGTTACTCGAACATATTCTTGACTAATTAATTCAACTTTTGTGATGCTTTTCTAGGAATGATTTGTCCTGTTCCTGCTTTTGCAGTTATCTTACCTTCTTTGAAGACAACTTGCCCACGTCTAATAGTTACTCTAGGCCATCCTGTGTAGGATTGTCCATTATAAACAGAAAATCCTGCTTGGGAGAACATATCTTCATCTCTGATAACACGTTCTTCTTCCAAATCCCAAAGAACAAGATCAGCATCAGAACCAACTTGTATAGTTCCTTTTCTTGGATAGAGACCAAACAGTTTTGCTACATTCGTTGAAGTCAATTCAATAAACCTTTCCAAAGTAATTTTTCCAGAAGCAACTCCTTTTGAGTATAACATTGGCAACATTACTTGAAGCTCATTTATTCCTGGAACCAATTTGTTAATATTGAGTTCAGGGTTCAGTTTTTGATCTCGAGTGTGAGGTGCATGATCAGTTGCAACTGTATTTATTGAACCTTTTATCACTCCTTTCCAGAGTGCCTTTACATCTGATTTTTCTCTTAATGGTGGTTGAACAACATAAAGTGCTCCTTCCGGTTCGAGATATTTTTCTCGAGTTAGATAGAGGAAAATTGGTCGTCCTTCAACAAATACTGGAGTATTCTTATTTTGAGCTTTTTCACAAATGTTGAGAGCTTGTTCTGAAGAAAGATGAACGATATAAATAGGTGCTCTAGTTGAATTGGATATATCAACTGCTTTTTGTGTAGCAACCGATTCTGATTTCACAGGTCTACTATCAGCATAATGCTTAAGTGATTCCTTCCCATCTTCAGTCATCTTTTCACAAGTTGTTTTAATGATCTCATTATCTTCACAATGTATCATAGAAAGCATTCCATTATCCTTTGCAACTTGAATTGCTTTTATGTACATTTCCTCATTAGCATCATAATCATCCGTAACCATGAAGATCTTAATGGTATTACATCCATTCTCCATCAATTTGGGTATTTCGCGAATTATTTCATCTGTTGGGGTAAATATTACTGGGTGGATAATGAAGTCAGCTATTGCATGCTCAATAATCGATTTCGTTTCCCTTTCAATAGTTCCTAATGGGGTTTCCTTTTTATCGGGAACTGAAATGCAACCAAGAGTAGTTATTCCTCCAGCAATTGCTGCTTTTGATCCACTCTCAAAATCATCAGACCATCGGAATTCCTCTGAAACATAAGCAGGTAATGAGAGATGAACATGTGGATCTATTCCTCCCGGCATAATCACTAAATTTCCAGCATTAATCTCCTTTGCTGATTCAGAAGTAGTTCTTAATTCTCGACCGATTTCATTGATTTTTTCATCAATGATTCGAATATCTGCTTTGACACGTCCAGTTTCAGTAATTATCAAACCATTACGGATTACTATTTCGCGCATATATAACCCACTAATTTCATAATAGGATTTAGACTATTAAACAAATTCGCCTATTTAGTTATACGATTCCTAGTTTCTTCCTTTCTTCTTCAGCACATAGGTTTTTGCTTCCCAATGAGGTTGATTAAGAGCGATAAGCGCATAAATAGCATCTACATGGTTGTTTTAAATTCCATAATCAGACGTATACAAATAAAAAAATAAAAAAAGGTGAGATCTATTGAAGAATTCTAGATTGGTATTACGTTATTAACAAGTACTGTATCATTAAGTGGATATTAATAACGTGTGATTATGAATTCTCTAGTCTTACACCGATATATCTTCTTTCTTTGCTGTATCGAGGTCAGAATTAATATAATGAACCAGGTAGTGAGCTACACAGTAGCATTTCCCGTTTATAGTATGAATTAGATGTCTATTAGTGGCGTATCCACAGTAACAACATATCGTTTCTTCTTGCATTTGGTCATCTTCAACGAATTTAATTAGTTGACTAATAGAAAAACGACATATAAAATTATTTATATATTTCCTTTAATAACTATAGATATTCTTCAA
>JAUVXQ010000057.1 GCA_030603505.1 Candidatus Heimdallarchaeota archaeon
ATCTTTGTAACTCTCCTCCTGAAGTAAATGTAGCAATAATTCCTTCCAGAAAACTGGAGTATTTAGGAGAAGGAGATCGAAGCGAAGCTTCACTAAGAGCATGTACTATATCGTAACCGAATACATGAATGTCTCTAGATATTTTTTTAGCATCTTTAACTATTGCCTCACCAATTTTTTCCCTTGATAGAGAAAGAAAAATCTTATCCGGTGTTACACCTGCAGATGCCATTGCAGTCATATAACTTGCAGCAGTAGGTAATGCTGCTTCTAGTTTTCTTTTTCTTTCACCTACCAAATAACTTGGGTAGACCCAAGTGAACACAAACATTGTTACTAAAATCAATATTGGAAGCATTATGACTAAAATCCATGAGAACGTAGTAACAGCGATTTTAATTGCTATAAGAAAAACAAGTGATACAATTGATAGAATTACAGCCCAAAATAACCTCACGCTTAAGTACATTCTAAGGCTTTGATCAATACCAGCTTTCCTTAAAGTGGTCTTTAATCCTTCAAATTCCGCGAGATAAGGTTCTATAAGTCTACCAATATAAGAGTATGAAATTGATTCAATTATCTTTGAGCTCATGAATATTCCTCTTGAATAAACTATGTAACTTTCTACAAAACATATTAAGATTAATACTATATAATACTTTTCTCGTTAAGGCTATTCACCGATAAAACCAATTAGCGTTGAATCTATCAATCTATTTATATAAGATATTATGGTTTGTACTTTGATGATTTTATTTATAATTATACCTTCAGGTGAACTAGAAGAGACTACAAATAAGGAGATAGCCATAGATCCAAATAATGTTCTGTTAGTGATTTCACACGTACAGAAGAGAATTTTTACTTGGATGGGAGCTAAAGCCAAACCTCAGTCAAAATTCGCATATGCTAGAGAAACCTCAAGAGTAAGGATGGAAATCGGTTATCGTATTACAAGTTTAGATGATTCTGAAACTACACCTGATTTTCTTGATGCAATTGATGAAGCATGTAAAATTACTTCATCTCAACAAAAGTATACTAAACCCCCCTCAACAGTAACTAAAGGCGAAAAAGAAAAAAATGCACAACTTAAAGAAGAAAAAGCTACTCAAGAACTTACTAAAAAGAAACAAGTTAAGGAAACGAGTTCTAAGAAGCCATCTCTTGTTCAAAAAAGGAAAACATTAATCGATATTAAACAAACCTTAATATCCTTATCAACATTGCCAGCTGTTCAAGGTTCTACACGAGACTATATCATTTTTAAGAATAAGTTGTATATTGCTCCAGACGGCGCAACAGAGGTTGACAGTGATTCTGTAGTCAGTCTTGCTGATGGATCGTTTATTGCAGATGAATATACTCCACGTTTATATTTAGAAAAAGGAGAAATTATTGCAATAGAACTATGGACAAAAAGTTAGATACTGTTTAACATTTTTCTAGTGACTTCTTTAGCAATCATTTTGTATATATCATCTACTCCTTCCCCAAGTTTAGCAGAAGATTCCAAAACAGTATATCCTTTTTCTAACCATTGGTCTTCTGCCTCTTTCTTTATTACTTCTCGCTTTTCATCTAAATCTGTTTTATTACCAACTATGATAAAAGGTATATCTTTACATTTTTCACTAATCTCATCGATCCAATTTTGTATATGTTCAAAAGATTCTCTTCTAGTTATATCATAAACGATTATTGCTCCATGAGCTCCTGTATAATACCTTTTTCTTAGACTAACAAGCTTAGATTGTCCTACAGTATCAAAAACAACTACTTTGATTTTTGAATCTTCTCCTACAGATACAACTTTACTGTAAAAATCAACACCTAGGGTTGGCAAATAGCTGGATTCAAAACGATTTTGAGTATATCGAATAGCTAAACTTGTTTTACCTACCCCATAATCACCAGCATTGATTACTTTGATGATATAAGTAACATTACTAGAAAGATTCATTAGTATGTTAATAGAGATAAGAGTATATTTAACACTTTGTTTTGTGATAATGATGCTCTATTTATAATTTATAAATCACCAATAGTTAATTGGAAAAGTAAAAATAAGAGAACTTGTAAAACAGATTGATGAGCGAGAATCAACGAAATTTCTCTGATTTAACAATTATAATCCCAACATTGAATGAAGAGCAGACGATAGGATTATTACTAGAAAAACTTGAAAAAGACGTCCCACAATCAACGGTTATCGTATCTGACGACGGATCCAAAGACAAAACAAAAGAAACTGTGGAGAATCATAAAGGATCTATACAAACAAAATTTCTAGATCGTTCTACAAAAGAAATTCATGGATTAACAATTAGTGTATTGGATGCGATAGAAAGCTGTGACACAGAGTTTTTTGTAGTAATGGATGGGGATTTACAACATCCTTCTGAAGTTGTACCTAAATTTCACAAAGTTTTAAGGGAAGGTTATGATTTAGCAGCAGGAAAGAGAATCGAAGTTATTGGAAAATGGCCTCTCCACAGGAAGATTATGTCTTATGGAGCAATCATGCTAGGGCGCTTTTCACTCATCTTAAGAGGGAGAAATAGAGTAAAGGATGTTATGAGTGGCCTATATGCATCTAGAACTGAAATATGGAAAAAAGTAATTAAAGAAAAGAAAGGAAGGTTCGCTTTAGAAGGATATAAGGTACTCTTTGATTTCCTACGAATATACAAAACAAAACTAAAAATCACGCATGTGGATTACGTCTTTGGGACTAGAGATTATGGAGAATCAAAAATAAGTAAAAAAGTTCTCTGGGTATACTTCAAATCCCTTTTCAAATAGTAGTGACATCCACTCCGGATAGTGATTCTTTAAAATCATACACGGTTTGAAGGAATTCTTGCATCATAGCAGAATCTTTTATTCCAGTAATTCTTTCAACGCCTGAAGAAACGTCTACAGCATCTGGTAAGAGATCATGAATGATTTTCCCAACGTTGATAGTTTTAAAACCTCCACCTATAACTAGTGGTTTTGTAATTTTGCTACGAATATCCCGTATTAATTGAGTGATTCTTTTCTTCTTTTTTATATCTCTCCAACTCTCATCCAATGGTAAATTAAGATTAATAATTGAAACAAACTGATCAAGAGTTTCAGCAGCTTTTATTGGGTCTGGATCCAAAATATTTGATTTTAGTGTTTGCTTATCTATGAAGATAGAACCAATTATTGGAATTGTTATTATAGACTGTAGTTCAATTAGGTTATTTATATCATCAAAGAAATCCCCATTAATTTGAACTATTTGGGGATAACATGTATCAATAGTATCAAAAATCTCATTTATTGAGGCAGGTTTTATTTCAGCAACGGTTACACAATTTTTAATATTAGCAAAAATTCTTCTAGCATCAAATTTGCTTACATGTCTTATTTCATCGAAATCTTCTACAATTACACCAATTGCAAAATCTGAAGAAACATCTACTGATACCGCAGCATCAAAATTTGTTATACCAGATATCTTTGCAATCCACATTGTGGGTTCCTTACAAGACTATTCGCTCCACCTTTTTTAATTCTTTTCTAGACTTAACATTTTGGTTACAAATTATTCATCTTTGAATTAAATAGTTTGTTAAAATCAAGCTGAATAACATCCAGAGTTTATCTGAAAATGTTCACATATGTTCTTTGGATATTACAAAAACACTTATTCAAATTATCAAAATGTACATGGTTATAAATATGGTAACAAAAGAATCCTATTTGGACTTTAAACTTGAGAAAGCAATAGCGAGGATAAGTACAAGTAGATCTTACAATGATTCACCTGTCTATCTAGAAATTTGTAATTGTACATCAAAGGGTGGATGTTTAATCTATGATACTAGAAAGCAATCATATCATGCAAAAGGATCATGTAATCGCGGTCTTTTGTGTGCGATGTTACAAGAAGATAAACATCATATTAGAATTAAAAGAACAAACCTTCTTAAATTACAAACTTTTGAAAACCTAAAGAATTTAACCAATAATGATTCACATGAAGATGACTCTTATAGAAGTTCAACGATCAAGATAGGCGCGTAATTAAGAAATTAAACACATCTTTTTTGTACATTCAAGTACATTCTAATTTTACATTGAGAGGAAATCTAGTTAACAATTACCCAAATATTTAAACAATGGTTTCAAGCTTTTTCTCTTATGAGCTATGATTCTGAAGAAGTTATTTTTAAAGAAACGATACTTAACGCTTATAAATACAAAAAAGCTAATACCAAAATTGTCACACAAAAAATCTTCGCATATTATCCAGAGCTTCGAAAAGAAGCAAAAAGTCTTCTTCCAAAGATTCAAGAAAAAGTAGAGGAAATTAACTCATACTCTTGGGAAAAAATCGAAGAAATAGTAACAAATAACTATTTAGAAGATATTGAAATTGAAGAAAAAAAGCGAGATTATCTCCCTGAAATGAAAGATGCTGTCAAGGGAGAGGTGAAAGTTCGTTACCCTCCTGAACCCTCTAAAGCACCTCATATAGGACAGATGTTATCTTTTTGTATTAATCACTTAGTCGCTGAAAGATATGAAGGTAAAAGAGTGCTAAGGTTTGATGATACTAATCCTGACACTGTGAAAAGCGAATTTTATGAACAATTCAGAGATGCTATATCATGGCTTGGTTTACCAATTGATGAAGAAATTATTGCATCTAATCATATGAATACATATTACACTAAAGCGAGAGAAATGCTGGAAAGTGAGCAAGCTTATGTTTGTAAATGCGACAGGGAAACAATGACAAAACTTAGATCGGAACAAAAACGCTGCTCTTGTCATATAAATCATTCAACCGAAAAAAATATAGAGTTATATGAGGAAATTCTTGAAAATAATTTTTCCCCAGGAGAGGTTGTAATAAGATTAAAAGGGGATATGGAATCGCAGAATTCTGCTTTGAAAGACCCTGTGTTACTGCGTATATCAGACACGCCTCACTGTTTACAAGGAGACAAATATATTCTTTGGCCAATGTATGATTTCGAGTCACCAATAATGGAACATATAACAAAAGTAACACATATTTTTAGAAGTATAGAATTTGGTAAAATGCGAGAAGAGTTACAACAAACCATAGCAAAAAGACTAGGGTTAAATATTCCAAAAATCTATGAATATAGTCGTTTCAATATTATTGGTGCTCCTACAAAGGGAAGAGTGATACGCGAGTTAGTGGAAAAAGGAATAGTTTCTGGATGGGATGATATAAGACTGGTAACCTACCAAGCACTGAAGAAAAGAGGAATACAACCACAAACAATAACAGAGATTATAAAAAAAGTAGGTACAACAAAATCTACAACAACAATAGATTGGACGCTAATTAATGCAATAAACAGGAAGATAATTGAACCCACAACCAAGCATTTCTTCTTTGTTCGTAATCCAATCAAGATAGATATTATTAACCCAGAAAAAATAACTAAACAAATATCAGTTCATCCTTACAATAGTTCACTAGGAACAAGAGAAATAAACATTTACAGCAGATTATATTTGGATGGAGATGATAGTCAACTCATCCAACCAGGAAAGATATTAAGAATGAAAGATCTTTACAATATTAAAATAATAGAACAAAAAGGACCTGGAGAATTTGAAGCTGAAGTATTAGGATATGAAATGCTTAATGATGTTCAGAAAATTCAATGGGTGTCTGAACCTGTTAATGTGTATGTAAAAAAAGCTGATATGTTATATTTAAATAATGGAATAAACAAAGATAGCTTGAAATTTATCCAAGGATATGGAGAAAAACATTTAATGGAACTAGAAGTAGGTTCAATAGTTCAATTGGAACGTTTTGGATATGTAATAATAACAGATAAGAATTATAAAATAAGCATGAACTACATTCATGGGTGAACAATATGGCAACAGAACCAGCATTAGTGATTTTTTTAATATTTGTTGCTGTAGCTTTAATAATAGCTGCAAGAACAGCAATAAAGAGTCAAAAGAAACAAAGAGCACCTAAAAGAATGTATAGACCTTATATGCCAGTTTCTCCTCCAAATCAGCAACAAAGTTCAACAAGACCTACATCGCCTACAATCACAACTCCACCAAGAAGGCAACAAGCATCTGTTGCAAGACCTTCTACTTCTAGCAGTTCACAATCAAGAGCAGATTACGCTTCTGCTGACGAGTATTTTAGAGCAGGATTGTATGATAGAGCGAAGGATGAATATTTGAAAACTGGTCGTATTTTTGGAGCTGCAAAGTCTATTGCAGCTAAAGGCAAAGATTCAACCCAAGATGCTATAGCAATCATCTCACGTTATGCTCCTGAAAGGGAAGATGAGATGGTTAGGAACCTTTCTCGATATTTCTTTGATAGTGGTGATATCGAAGTTTCAGCTTTAATTCTATTTGAATATGGTAAAAAAGATGAAGCTGAAGCCGTTTTAGCAGCTATTGGGAAAACTCTTGATGACATCACAGAAGGGAAAGTCGTTGAAGTTAGTCAAATTCCACCGAGTTCTACTTCATCTGTAGATGAACTATCAACTTCTCAAACCTTTGATGAGTTATCAAAAATAGTAGAAGGAGATACTGATAAAGTTGTAGAAGTAGAAAAATTTGATGCTGATACTAAAACAAAAAAGAAAGTAAAAGCACGTCAGCCACTAAAAGTTGCAACCTCGGATTTGGATGAAAGGTGTAGCGTTTGTATGTCTCATATTAAAGCAGGCGATAATTTTATCAGATGTCCATTCTGTGACACACCATCACATTATTCACATATTATAGAGTGGATAAAAGTTAAACCACAATGTCCAAATTGTAAACAAAAGCTAATAGCCAGAATGTTTGAAGGACAATAATTAAAACTAGTGGTACATTTTTGATTGAAATGTACAGAATTTCTTTTTCTAAAATCTTTAAATACACTATTAGTAATTTAGTCATATGGTTTTTCTCCCTCCGTTTTCAGAAGAGATTTTTAGTGAATATATAAATGAAGAAATACAAACACAAATCGCAGGATTTGATCTTACTACAAAAGAAGTTATGAAACTTAAGAAAGGAGGGATTCTAGATTTTGATAATAATAAAAGACATATTCCAGAATATAAAAATATTAATTCCAAAGGAAATAAATGGATTTTGAAACCTGGAGGATATTTAATTCGATATAATGAGATTATACAAATACCTAGAAATTCTATAGGTCTAGTCCTTCCACGTTCTAGTTTGATGCGTTGTGGAGCTACTCTTTGTTCAGCTGTATGGGATCCAGGATATAAAGGAAGAGGAATTGGTTTGTTGATCGTTACAACTAAAATCACATTATATGAAAATACGAGAATAGCTCAAATTATCC
>JAUVXQ010000137.1 GCA_030603505.1 Candidatus Heimdallarchaeota archaeon
TCAAAACGCTGCTATTGCAGCTAAAAAACTAAACAAGGAAAAAGTTTACTGTTATGACACTTTGAGCTTGTCTTATGGAAACACTGTATATGCATATCATGCAGCTATTAGGCGAAAAGATGGTGTTTCTTTAGAAACAGTTCTCAAAGAGTTAGATCAAATTCAAAGGAGTATCAGTCTATATATCACCGTTGGAGATTTAGAATATATGCTAAGGGGTGGTAGGATAGGTAGAGCTAGAGGAATTCTTGGAAAATTACTTCATATAAAACCGGTTCTAACAATAAAAGAAGGAGAACTAGAGGTTTTCAAAACTTCTCGAGGAATAGAATCAGCTCGTCAAATAATCTATAAGAATGTTATCAACGATGCTAGAAAGTTCAAAAATTACATTTTTGTGTCAACTTGTGGAATTGATGATGATGATTTCAATTCCTTTGTTGAAAAAATTACAAAAAACATAAAACCACTTAAAAGAATTTCAGGACCATTAGGACCAATTGTTTTGTGTCATGTGGGTCCTATAGCAGATGCTGTAGTTCTCGCAAAAATCCCGAAAAAATCTGTGAAATCATATTTACAAGAAAAGAAACTGCTTTGATTTGCCATATAAGTGCCTATTTACAAGGTTTAGGCATTGTTAAGATTCCTGAAGAAAAACTGGAAAGTTACAAATAAGGAAAATTAGTTGGAAAGAATGAAGAAGGGTTTTAAGTTTTATAAAATCTAGGATCTACTTTTTCTCTTTTTTCTGAACTTTCAAGATTTTTTTTTGCTTGGTTTTTTGCTTGCTCTAAAGATTTATTAGAATGATTTTTCCATCTTAAATGCGTTTTTGCGCTCTCTCCGCAATAAGGACAGAATAAATTATCCAGCATCTTTAACAATTGATTATGAGCTAGAAGGTTTCTTTTATGACGACTTCTTTCTTGATTTATGGGTTTTGCCAAAACAGCTGCTTTTTCTTTCTTTTCTACCTTAATTACCTTTTTTAAGGTATCCATTTCATTCTTTGGAACATCTATACTATATCCTAACTCTTTATCACCAACAATTTCAACAGGAACCCCTTTAGTTAGTAAAGCTTCTCGTTCTGCTTTTGGAACTTTTTTAATCTGTGAAACAAATTTACTTGCTGTATCTTTACTCATATCTGCATCTACGATTTTAGAATAAGCTTGTATCTGTAAATCAATATCACTTATTGTTGAAAGTCTAGATAAGATTCTCTCAGGAATTCTGTTTTCATCAGGTTTACTTAACTCTTCATTAATAATTTCAGGGCTAACGGAAATGGATTCAAGCCAAAGTCTTATTGTATTAGATTTAACATGAACTTTAGCACATATTTCATCTATTTTTTCTTCTGTTGGAACAAGAGATAAATCCTTTGATTTCTTCCTTTCAATGCTGTTAATGATATTAGCTAAACTTTTAGGAGCTAAAACTATCCCAGAACTTCTAAATATCTCTAGAACACCTCTTCCCTTTTCAATCATAAAGAGATCTTTTCGATGAATATTTTCAATTAATGATTCAATTCTTTGTCTACTATCATCAATATCTTTTACTATTGCAAAGATGTTTTTTAATCCTGCAAACTGAGCAGCTCTCCATCTTCTTTCTCCTGCAATTATTTGATAAGAATCATCACCAGTAACTCTAACTAGAATTGGATTTAGTAAATCGAACTCTTTTATTGAACCTGCTAGCTCTTCTAAAGCATCTTTATCAAACCTTTCACGGGGTTGAAAAGGACTTGGTGTTATATTCTTAACAGGTATTACTTCTATTTCCATTTTTTAACCTCTTTCCTTAATTAACTCCAAAGCAATAAGTTTCCAAGGAACTTGAGTTATTTCCCAGTTATCTTCTGAAGTATTAATGGATAATAGCTTTGTAGCATCACCATCACCATTTTTAACGACAACTTTCATTTGATCTATTGCTTCAGTTTTACTTGTAAATATCCATTTATCCTTCCCTGCATCTAAAACGTAAAACCTATCAGGATCCATCGTCATTATTTCACCTTTACCATCATTTTCCGGAGTTTTAGGGTCTTTCACTAGTTATTGTTGGTTTTATGCTTAAAAAGTAATTGTATTACTCTTATAGATTCATAATCTCATATTTATTGTCGGAATTATAATCTTTTTGTTCGAATAGAAGTTCTACAAGGGAAAAAGTAGAAAAAAAGTAGAAAAAAAGACGAATTTCAATATTGAAACATATATTTATCGGTTTTTCTTTCTCCACGAAACTATAGCAATAGCTGAAATCAAGAGTATAGAAAATGATAAAGAGGATATATTTTCAGATACTGTTTGTCCCCATCCAGATAATGTTGCCCATAGCCACCAAATAGCATAAGCTTTCAAATTACCGTTCAAAGCTTGAGAATGTGCTGGATAACACTTATACCAATCAACATCTTCAGTATGGCTAGCTTGCCATTCAAGAGCCCAGTTACCAGAATCAAAGCCATCATTCCAATCACAGTTGTCAGTGACATATTTATCACCAAAATAGGTTCCATCAGGATCATAACTTTCTATATCAGCAAAATCGAAGAGAATCTTATTGTTGGCTATACAATAATCACGAATTTGCTCATTTCTTAGATGTAAAATGCCTTCTAACCCACTTCCATCAACATGACCAGTCATGTAAATGAACATAACACCAGGATAGTCAAGTTCAAGCTGATTCATAGGATTAAGATAATCATCAAGCATTGTTTGCTCTGTTTTACCACTAACCTCTCCACACCACGACCACATGAAAGCATTAACATCAGCATTCGAAGCATCGTCTAAATAGTCTCTAGTGTATCCATCCCAACCTGCATCACCTACATCAAGATAACTATCACCAACAAAAGTTCCAATCCCATTATCATCAAGGAATGTACTATTATAGTCATAGATATCCGCAGTTCCTCCGTTTCCTTCCTTAAATGCAGGAAGACTATTCATTCCTGTCGTTATTTGTGAACCATGAGATGTATGTTGGTACACTATTCGTAGAGCGTTCTTAGAATTAAGAATAGCAGAATCAGGTATTTCATCTAGTCTAACAGAGTTACATATTGAATGGTCAGCTATTGTTGGTTCTAAAGCTGCTCTAACTGTTCCTTCATAAAGTAAAATGATAGCTAACGGTATTACTATTATCACTAAAATACTAAATGTCTTCTCTTCAAAGTATCCACCAATAAAGAATAATCCGTCTTTTTACGTTAATAAATGATTTGGCATTTGAAATGAAATGCTATCTTCTTCAATTTACTAAAGATTAAATTAATTATTCTTTGCTCTAATAGGTGTGATTTATATTATCCATCTTGTCTTTGAGAACTGTATCACTATCTATGTACCAAGCTTTTTCGAATGAAAGAGTATGTTCTGAACAACAGCTGCTCCTTCTCTTATTGCTGAGGTTGGATGATTTGTGCAACATACACGACAATCTCCAGCTGCAAACAACCCTTCTGTTTTAGTCATCATTTTATCAGTTGTTTTAATAAAACCATCAAGCGTAAAATCTACCATATCGAGTACAGCATCTGCGTTAGGTTCCACTCCAATAAATACGAAAACTCCGTCGGGATTTAGTGTTATTTTCTTGTTTGTAGTTGAATCAATAATTTTCAATCCAAATGGTTTTTCTTCATCCTTAGTTATGAATTCTATGACCTCTTTATTCGTTACTAAATTGATCTTATCATTCCTTGAAACAGCGATTTGTTCTTCATGCGATGCTTTCCAATTCTCATGTCGCCCTAGTATGGTTATTTTGGAAGCATATTTAGATAAAAATAAAGCTTCCTTGAACGCTTTATCTCCACTACCAATTACAACTAATTCTTTATCTTTGTAGAATGGACCATCACAAGAAGCACAGTAATGTACTTGGTGCCCTAATGTTTTTTCTTCTCCGGGGATATTTAGTCGTTGACTTCTTCTACCTGAAGCTACAACTATAATTTTCGCACCTATTGTCCGACCATAAGAGGTTCTA
>JAUVXQ010000102.1 GCA_030603505.1 Candidatus Heimdallarchaeota archaeon
TTTTTAAGGAAGTTCCAACTACTTCTCTACAGGGTCTAAGTTGCTGGACAAGATTCTTTAAACATCTTAGTATGTTTTTGTTCATAATAATTTTGTCGGCACTTTGACCCTAAAATTTTGCGTTAATTCGGAAGTACTAATTTTATAGAAAGAAGAAATGGAAAGAATGAGTACAGAATATCTTTAAA
Source organism: Candidatus Heimdallarchaeota archaeon (assembly GCA_030603505.1). The sequence continues at coordinate 189 of JAUVXQ010000102.1, forward strand.
CTCTCGAAAACAATTGTTATTCTAATTTAGTCACTACATATTGAAATATATCATTAAATAGGAGTATAGCATAAGCTTCATTCATGATTTGTACAGGTAATGGTTGTCCATCCATATCTATTGTAATCTCCTTATCTCGCCATTTAACTGGTAATATCTTCTTTTCCTTTTCTTTGAATCTGATTCTGAAATCGTGTGCTAAACAGTTTCTAATGACACGAGTAAACTCAAACCAATTAGCGTTTTTCAATTCATCAAATTGATTAGTTCCATTCGCATAGAATTTTACAATCTCAAAAATGTCTTTTATAAAACTTCTAAGAATTGATTTCATGTGCTCATTTAGTAATTTCTTAGTCTTTTCTTTAGATATAAGCATTGATTTCATTGGTTGTAAATCGAGTAATACTTGAGCTTCTGGGAATTTTAGATTCTCTAGTTCCAGTTTATTTGGAATATTATTAGAATCAGTATTTGTTAATAAAAATACTGCTAAACAACCAACAACATAATTATTCCATGTTGTTCTTAACAATCCTAAAACATATTCTTTGTTCATTCTTCTAATATTTGAAAGTTCAATTTATTTAAGATTTTCATCTCTTATATATTCTCTTTGATTTTAAGAACCATAAACTACATAAAACTAAAGTGTATAAAGTTTAGTAAGTTTTATACACTATATGTGTTATACCATATCTAACCAAAAAATTTGTATTCATAAATAAGTAGATTATGACTACTAAAACACAAGCGAGTTAAACGAAAATGATGAGAAATGTCAAAACATTCCGTCCAGAAGCTCTGATTGGCTTACAGGAGTTTCGTTCTTTTGTTGAGAGCTTTGAATCAGAATTACTCCGAGGAATTTCCACTCTCTCGGTATTATCAGTGATTCAAAAGCACTCTCATGAGGGTATCTATGGTTATCAATTGCTCAAAGACTTAGAGACTGAGACTAAGAGCACATTAGTTATCGAAGAAGGCACTCTTTACCCTATACTTCGTAAGTTAGAAAAAGAGGGAATTTTGTTTTCTGAAAAAAGAGATACAAAAGGTAGACAAAGAAAATATTATCTACTTACTGAAAGAGGAGAGAAGCTTCTTGATCACATGAAAGGTTTCTTTTCTAAACTTACAGAATCAATTGCTCCATTAATGGGGTTCGAAATTGAATTACCCAAAGATATCTTTTACTGCCCAAATTGTGCTAATAAGATTAATGCTAAAGAGTATGAGGATGGAGAGATTAAATTCTGCAATATATGCGGCCTCTACATAGAGGAACTGTTTAAGTGAGGTTATAAAAATGAGTTACAAAAAACATGAAGAACAATTAATTAAAGAATTTAGAGATGAAGTGTCCAAAAAACTGCCTTTATGGCTTAAATTGAATGCAACTGAATTGCGAGATACTCTCGATGAGTTAGAGAGTCATATATGGGATAAAGCTGAAGAGCTTGCCACAGGTGATAAACCCAATGCTATCCACGTAAGAGAAGCGATCTTTCAAATGGGTTCTCCCCGAGATATTGCTAGGGAGTACAAACGAAGAGGTACTCCCAGATTCTATATTAGTGACGAACTCGTGCCTTGGTACTACAAATCACTGGTATTAGTTTCCGTTATCGTAGTCTTTGCAAATCTACTTACAATGGCATTTACACTTGCAAAAACTGATAATGTTGGACAAGTAATTGGTCAAACATTTGAAGGGATTTTTGATGGTTTTATAATAGGTTTTGTAGTTCTATCGATAACCTATGTTATCCTCTCGATGCAAGGGTTTTTACCTGAAAATTTCAAGATGGTTAAAATCGGTCAAGTTGAAGTGCCCGGAATCGTTTTTAAGGATTCAGCAAAAGTAGTAACTGTTAAGCCATCTATAAAATCACCTAAAAAACCAAAAATCAAATCTGTACTTCCTAGTCAAGGTGCTTATCTATTTGAAGGAATTTTTAACATGACTATAGGTTTTCTACTTATCTTCTTCCCATACAATAACTATACTTCTTACTATGCCTTTGATATGACACAGCTGATCACTTGGTTAGGATTATTTGGTGGAATAATGATTTTCAAGGGTGTTATTAGATTCTCTCAAGCATTAGTTAGTAAAAATGTTCGTTTCCAACAAATATTCTTGGGATTATCCCTTATACCAGCTAGTTTGAATATTGCATTATTCCTCCAATTACACTTGAATTCTGCGATACTTAGACAACCATTACTAGATTTGTTCCCTGGTGCAGATATTGCTCTTTACATAAAAATAGGTGTAATAATCATAGTAATTGTTACTATTATTGACATGATGCGTGAAATCTCTAGAATAGTAAAACTAGAAACTAGGGGTTTTCCTGAAAAAGAAATGTATGAAACACCAAGAACTTACTAAAACTTTTTTCTTTTTTCCATTCTTTTTTATTCATTGTTTTTCTGATCAAAAAAGTCAACGATCATTTTTGGACAGATCGGATATAGTTAAATCAGCAATTCGCTTGTTATATGAGCAAGAGAAGGAAATATAGAAGAAATTAGAGTTAAATAAGTTTTGAAGCAAAAAATTATAAGCTCCTGTACATTATTATATGTAAGAGAATCATGAATGATAGCTTAGCTAACTACAAAAAATTTATTGAAGTCACATCTGATTTTAAGAAATTCAAGGGTTTTATAAAATATATCGAAGGGCTTATATCAAAAGGTACAATAAATGTTGAATTTAAAGGAAACGCTATTGGTATTTCAAATTTAAAGGACGAAAACATCCTAGAGTTGGAAAAGAATTTATCATTTAAGAGGGAAGAAATTTTAGACTACACATCAATGTTTACTTTTGGTATTGTTTTGGCATTCGGTCCATATCAAGATGTTTCTAAACATGATTTATCTCAAGAAGAGATTAACAAAATTAATGAAAGAATAGATTTCATCAAAGAATATGATGATACGAATCTTACTTTTCAAAAGAAATTACTGCTCTCACAAAACCAAATTGTCCCAAGATTTGAGCGTTTAACTGCAGAAAACTATATTCGTGTGAGTAAGATAACTAGAGCAGATGGTGAAGAAAGGTTTGAACTAACTCCACAACTACTAACAAATGTCACAACACGAACAAAGGAGGGATTACTTATGGAGCTTGTATTCAGTTTAACCCAGAGAGATCTTGATGAAATAATGAGAGTTCTTCAACACCAGAAAAAAATATTAATAAACTTGTATGAGAAAAAGGATAATATAAGAGATGATTTAGATGTTGACAATTTTTGATGTAAGAGGAACTACTAAAATTGTAACTCACAAAATAAAGGATGAAACAGATCCTATGGCATTCATATTAAGTAAGGTACCAAATGACGAAAATGCTTCTACACCAGCACCAATAATTCTTGAAGATGCATATTTAGAAACAGCAGAGTCCTGGACAGTAGGAGAGATATATATAAGTAATATCAAAACTGACGAAATTCTTAGATCAAAAATAAAAGAAAATAGTGTGCTAGCATTATTGAAATGGCTAGAAGGAGAAGACACTGAAGAACTAGCAGAACTTCTTGAAATTGAGTATAATGAACGTGCTGACTTTAAGCTTCGTTATTAGGTGTGTTATTTGCTTCTAGATTCAGATTTTCTAATTTCGATTTTAAGAAAAGATCCAACAGCAATAAGCAAATTAGAAGAGATAAAGGACAAATCAGAAGCCTTAGCAATATCACATGTCAATCTCTGGGAATTATATAAAGGAGCATATAAGTCGTCCAAACCTAAAGAAGAAATAAAAAAGATCAGCACTTTAATTTCATTTTTCACTTTACTAAAATTTACGAAAAAGATAGACCAAGAATTTGGAAGACTTCTAAATCAACTTAATAAAGAGGGTAAACCTATAGGAGTTTTGGACACTTTGATTGCTAGTATTGCACTCAATCACAACAAAACTGTAGTTACGAAAAATGTCAAGCATTTTAAAAGAACAGGCGTAAAAATTGAATCTTGGTAAGCTTTTTTGATATTTAGGACATCTAACAAAGTGAACTTACCAAAAGGGGCCAAGCACCCGTTTAACGACTGTTTAACGCCACTTATTACATAGAACCCAATCTAAAAAGAGAGCTTACAAAAAGTAGACTATAAAAGATGTAAGGCAAAAGAAAACGAGAAACTGAAAAATCAACCAAAGAATTAGATTTCTGAAATACATTCTTTCTTTTTTTTACCTCTTTCTTTTCATCAAGATTCATATTTGCAATAAATTTCACATAGTTAGAGAATAGTCATCCAAATGCCAAAAGCAGCACCAATAACAGCTAAATCACCAGTGGATAATATTAATAACAAGGAAAACCCAAATTACAGCTATAATTAAAACACATAAAGTGATCAGAAGGACTTTTTTCCACAGTTTCATCCTCGCTATTTTTGAACGGAAAAGTATCATTGTGATAATAATAGCAAAAGGGATGAAAGTACACCCAAGACCATATATTCCGAAAACCCACCAACCCCAATCAGAATAACCTGGTCTTATTACCCACGGTAATATTGCAGTTGATAAGAATAATAAAGATAGATAAACTTTAAGAATTATTCTATTAGTCTTGTTGTCTAGCACCCTCAGTTTTCTCTCTTGAAGAGTTGTTCCACATTTATCACAGAATGTCACAGATAATTTGATTTTTACACCACAGTTAGGACAGGACAACAATTTGGCTATTCGAAGAAGTCTTTCAGTTTTACGTTTACGAAAATAGGGAATGATGGTTTTTCGAGTATATGGAATGACATACTTAGGTACTACAAATGCTAGAATAGCAAAAATAACTAGTAAAGGTAGGACAATAGAGAGTATTATCATGGTAATAGGATTTGGGCAAGATTGTGCGCGATTCAAGGGATATAGGTCTTTAGAATGAG
>JAUVXQ010000021.1 GCA_030603505.1 Candidatus Heimdallarchaeota archaeon
CATCGTGTTTCTTTGTATAAACTACTAGTTCACAAAACCCATATGGATTAGATTTTTCAAAAAAAGTGCCTGTTTTAACCTTTTTAAAGTCCTCCCGATTATCTAATGATGGATATTTGTTTGGGATTCTCAAAGGTTTATTAAACTCTGGGACTTCTTCGCTTCCAGAACATAATGGACAATACTCTTTTTTGCGATCAGGTCTTTTTTGCCTTGCTGGAGAGTAAATTATTAATTCATTTGTGAAAGGGTTCCGTCGTATTTCTGATTCTACCATTAAGAAAAAATTATCATTTTCTTATTTAAAGGTGAACATAAAAGAAATACTCCTAACTTTAAGTGGGGGATGAATGCTATATGACTATCGCTTTGTCTATTACTCAGCTTTTTATACTAAAAAAAAACTAAAAAAGTAAGGAAATGAACCAATGCTAACCTACAAAGTGCAACTGTACCCTAATAAACAGCAACAAGCAAAAATTGTTGAACAGTTGGATAGTTGTAGAAAACTCTATAATAGGTTACTAGAAGAGTGCAAAAAAACGCAAGAGAAGGGAGAAAAACTCACACAAAGCAAAACTCAATCGTTTATAGTTTGGCTAAAAAACAATTCTATGCCCGAATTGAAAAAAGTTTATTCTAAAGTTTTACAGATGGTCAATTACACTCTATGGGCAAATATCAAGAGTCTATCCCAGTTAAAAAAGAATGGGTGTAAAATAGGTCACTTGAGGTTCAAAGGGGAGGGATGGTACAAAACCATCAACTATAACCAGAGCGGGTTCAAGATAGACGAACACAAAAACAAGATAACTTTCTCGAAAATAGGAACTATCAATTGTAGAGGACTAAATAACAGAGTAAGAGAAAATAAAATTAAAGGGATAATCCTCAAACGCTCTCAAACGGGTAGATGGTTCGCTAATATACAAGTAGAAAACGTTCCACTAGTTCTTCCTAAAACCAATAAAAGTGTGGGAATAGATGTAGGTGTTTCTTCGTTTATCGTCGATTCTGATGGTAGAAGAGTAGAGAACCCTAAGAATATAGACAAACAATTAAAGAAAATCAAAAAGAAGCACCAGACTCTTTCTCGTAAGAAGAAAGATTCAAAGAACTGGTTAAAAGCCAAATTACAATTAGCTAAACTTTTAGCACAAGTTACTAACCAACGTAAAGATTTCTTGCATAAAGTTTCCAGATTTTATGTGGATACTTACGACCTTATCTGTGTAGAAGACTTGGATATCAAAGAACTATCACAGAAAGGTAACAAAAATAATAAGTGGTCACGCACTCTTCATCGCAACATTTTAGACGCTTCGTGGGGACAGTTCTTCAACTATTTATCTTATAAAGCTGTCAATGCTGATAAAAAAGTAGTTAAAGTTCATCCTAAAGGTACTACCCAAGAATGTTCTAGATGTGGGAGAATAGTTAAGAAAAAGCTTTCCGACAGAACACACTTCTGTCCTTATTGCAACTTAGAGCTAGACCGCGACTATAACGCTTCAATAAACATTTTGAAGAGGGGTACGGGATGTGCCTCTATGCTTGTGGAGAACAGACCTCTGGTCACTATCACTGCTTCCGCTTTCGTTAGTGGTCAAATCTTTTCTATGAATCAAGAAACTCCTTCCTTAAGGTAGGAGTAGTTCATTTGCTTCGAATGCACATAAATCTACTACTTCACTTCTAGAAATAGTAAGAATTCTTTTCACCAAACATTTATATTATAACAAGGGTCTTTTACATGTGCATTCAACGATTGTTTTACATGCTAATCTCCAACATGCAGAAATACCAGTCGACCACATTCCACAAGTCATTCAAAAGAGCTATATACCGGTTCTTTCGTCAATACTCGAAATGCCAAAAGCTGAGGTTGTTTTAAATTTCACAGGAGTTACTCTGGATATTTTGTATAATGAATTTCCAGAAGTTATAGATCTTTTACGAGAAGGAATAAAAAACAATAAATTCGAACTTACAGGTTGTGGATATTCACATCCTATTTTCCCTTTATTACCTATAGAAGATATGAAAAAACAGATAGAATTTAATCAAAAAATATTCGAGAAAGCTTTAAATTACACACCAAAAGGTTTCTGGTTACCTGAACTAGCTTATGACCCACTTTTGCCAATGTTTCTCAAGGAATATGGATATTCTTACACTTTCATAGATGATGAATTGTATAATCTTAGCTCACCTTTGCTAAATGATTCTAATCCTTATAACAATACATATTATTCCGCATCTCACTACATTGTTGATTTTTTGAAAACAAAAGGACTACTGAGAAAGCTTACTCGATATCGCAGTACAATGAAGAATATTAAGAAAATCTGCAAAAAAACAAACTTCTATCCTGTCGAATTGAAAGGAGCAAGAGGAACGATTACAGGACTAAAAGTCCCACAATCATGGAATATTATCACTTCAGCTGCTTTGTTAGGGTTCCCCTTTATATCGCTTAAGAAAGTTACCAAACTCATTTCAAATTATAAGAATCAAAAAGGATTGATTATTCCTTATGGTAATGATATGGAATTTTTCGGGTATAGAAGCTTTGTTAAAGGAAAACTAATGACAGAAGAGGATTTAAAGAAACTACTCTCTCAACTTATTTCCATAAAAGGCAATCAAATGATTTTACCTATGAATTACTTAAAAGATAATAGACCGAGTGAACTAGGATACTTGAAAACAGGTAGTTGGGCACCTGATAGAAGATTAGATATCTGGTTAAGAGATGAAGATAATAAAAGATTAGAAAGGTTGCTGGATGATGTAAGGCGTTACCTTGTATCTATTAACCCTGAAGATATAGGAGATGAGCTTTGGAAACATATTCTGTTAGCAGAGAACAGTGATGGAAGAGGGTGGAACCCTCTTCCTGAGAGACGACTGGACTGCTTTGCCAACGTATTAGACGCTCTAAGAATTGCTAAAGAGAAGAGTTTAAAGGAGAGAAAGAAATCTTAGTAAAGTGCTAATTTAATCATAATACTTATAATTGCGCAAAATATTTCTAAATTACTATCTCAAATTAATGACAAAAACAGATGGGGACTTATGGTATCAATTGAAGTTTATATACATGAAGATAGCTGTGACCATTGTAAGCCGACTTTGAAATTCTTAACGGCAGTAGTAAGTGCAGTAAATAGAGATGATGTCACATTAATTGTCCATCAAATTAGTAAGAATAGAGAAGCAGCTGAAAAAGCAGGTATTCCTCGAAAACAGCTTCCTGTAATAGTTTTGGAATCTGGGTGCCAAATTATTGGTACTCTATCTCATGATCTAATTGGTGTTCTTATTTGTAGTCTTCTTACTAAATCTAAAATACCAATTCAATCTTTTGACAAATTTGAGTTAAACAAGAAAGAAGCACCAATATTAATGGAATTAGCTTCAGCAATGATTGAATATCAAGCAGCTTACACTCTGCGAAGAGATAAATCATACACGTTTATTATTAAAGAATCGACGTCCAAAGTCCCAATTAAACGATATAAACGACTTGCAGAGCACACTAAGCTGATGTTATTAACAAATTTCGATACTAAACCTAGTCCTAAACTTTATGAATTTGGTCTACATTCTAACGTTTTCTTAGGTCACATTATAAGAGAGAATATTGTAATGGCAACAAATCTAATTATTTGGAAAGATAGAGCAAATCACATCAGCTTCTTTAGATTGAAGCGAGCTGAAAATGGGAATTATACCGGAACTTGTTCAAGCCTTCTTGGAGATGGTAAACAAACAATCAAAGATTTCTTCAAACCTTTGTTCCTTACATCAGCTACCATTAACTCTGATGGAGCTAAAAGCGCAGGTCAGAACAGAATAGTTGCTAATATCAAAGATATAAGCAATGATTTAGACCAACTAGTAAGAAGGTAAAATATTATTTTTTTAAGATGCCAAATCCATCACACGGCCCTACGCATCTCATACATTCACTAGACCGTGTAACGAAGTATTTACAATACCCACCCATTATTGGATCATATTGAGGGCAGTCAGCTTCAGAACTATCTTCATCTTCTGATTTTCCGCTTGGGGGGAGTGGGATACCTGCCATCTTATTCCTCTCTAAAATGTTAATCTTCTTACTTTTTAATGTTTTCTCATTTCTTCACAAGATAATGGGGGTTGTTTCTTTCACATGAAGGGCATGTTTCAACATATCTACTTATTGGAATACCGCATCCTGAACAAGGATATTCTTTTTTTTTACATCTTTGTTTACTGAACCCTCGTTTTTCATTACAATTAGTCTATTATACCTTATATTTTTTAACTATTTGGGGAAAGCAAAACACTTCAACCAAAATGCTATTAGATGGTAAGGCTTATTATAATGCTACTCTATTTGATTTTTAAAGATGAAGAAATAAGGCGAAACCCATGGTAAAGTTAATCGTAAAAATAGAGAAAATTTTAGATAAAGAACCAGATTATGTTCTTATTAATACTAAATTAGCAGAAAAATCTGCACTATTACCAGGTCAGTTAATAGAATTGTACCCTAAAGATATAGGATTAAAAGTTTACGCTCGAGATAGTTATTCAGAATCACATATTGGAATTTCCCAAAGAACAGCTAATGAATACAGCATTCAAAAAGGAGACGAAGTTGAAATAAAGGAAATAACAAATGAGCAAATTATAGCTCTCCTTCATAAAAAAATGAGGGGAGACCCCTTAAAAGAAGAAGAGATAGACTATATTTTTTCAGCGATAGATAAAAACCTTATACATGATACTCAAATAGCAGTTTTAATGTCACTATTTCAAGTTCAAGGCCTTTCACTAGATGAAACTACACATGTTGCAAAAGCTATAGTTAACAATTCGGATATTCTACATCCAAAGAAAGGACCAGTTGTAGATAAGCACTCAATTGGTGGTATAGCTGGAAACCGTATAACTCCCATAATGATTCCTATTCTTGCAGCTGCTGGTTTGACGATTCCAAAAGTATCTACTCGAGCTATCACATCTCCTGCTGGAACTATTGATACCGTAGAAGTAATAATGCCTTGTGATTTGAACTTAGAAGAAATGAAAGAAGTAGTTGACACTACAGGTGGATGCGTCGTAAGCGGAGAAACAGTTGGACTTGCTGACGTTTCTGACAAGATAATCCATGTTCTAGAGACTATTAAGATAGACCCACGTGAATTCATGGTCGCTAGCATTCTCTCTAAAAAGATAGCAGCTGGTTCTGAATATGTTCTCATTGACCTGCCTACCGGTAAAGGAGCTAAAGTTATTAGAAGAGAACAATCACAAGAATTGGGGGGTTTGTTCACCTCTATAGGTTATTCACTAAAATTACGATTAGACTGCATTATTAGTCCTGGAGACCGACCAATTGGTAGTATGATAGGACCTAGTTTAGAAGCAAAAGATGTTCTTAGTATTGTGATTGACCAAAGTGGAAGTATTGATCTCATGAATAAAGCTTTATCTCTCTCTGGAATCATTTTTGAAGCGCAAAACTGGTGTCCAAGGGGGTATGGATTTGAATATGCTGAAGAGGTTCTTAGAAGTGGAAAAGCTTACGAAAAATTGAAAGAGATTATCGCAGCTCAAGGTGGAGATGAGAACATTAGGGTAGAGGATATACCATCAGCAAACTATACATCTACAGTAATAGCTAAAAGTGGTGGTGTCGTTTATGCTGTGGAAAGCGCAGCTATTTCAACCATAGCAAGACAAGCAGGTGCTCCAAGCGATAAAGATGCAGGAGTGAAACTACTTGTAAAACGTGGAAACAGATTCAAGAAAGGTGATCCATTGTTTGAAGTTCACTCTTCTTCTGAAGGGAGACTTACATCAGCTCTTAAATTAGCTACATCTGATTACGAACCAATTGATGCAGAAAGAATGATTCTGGAGATTATTCATGGTCCTAAGGAACTGTGAAAGAAATGGAAGAAAAAGAAGTTATTCCTTTTTCTTATAGAATTTGCACGCTTTCATCATCCTTCAATATAGAAAATGTTGTAAGCAACCTCAAAAATTCAAAAGAGTGCAAAATATCTATACAAATACTAAATCCAGCTTTAATTGTTTCAAAAAGACATCTCTCAATAGCAATACACCATACACTAAAATCTTTCAAGGTTAGAAGAAATGTAGCTAGAGATAATTCAACAGAATTTTTAATTCGAATATCAGGACGCAGACAAATATCAAAAGCATTGGATTTATATGGTATAACCCATGATAGCACTAATGTACTTGTCTTGGTATTTGGAGGAACAGAAAAAGAAAATGATGAATCGTTGAGTGATTTCATTAAAACAATGGATTTAGAAGAAATAGAAAAAGAAAAACAGAAACTACCAATAAGTTCACTTGAAATACTAACCGAATTTTACGATTGTTCAAAGAATCCTGATGATCTTGAGAAAAAAGCCTTGGAGCTTATGGCTACTATAGACGTTCAATAATTAAATATTAAATTGTAGACCATTTCTGTAGAAGTTTAATACCCATCTCAAGATACTGTTTAGTAATTTCGCTTATCCTCTCTAATTGTTCGTTTTCTTTTGCAATATCAGGAAAGATAATAGGTAATAATTTGTGGACATAAGGAGCAACAGAACCAAGACCTGCGGTACTATATGCTTGTTTCCCACTTCCTGTTCTAGGGATCAAATTTTGCTGTAGAAGCAGTTTATTAAACCATAATGGGTGAGCTGACATTATTTTGAAACCTTCAGTTTGATCATAACTACTTTTCTTTGCTATATGTTGATTGAATTTTTCAAAAGCAATTTTATTGGGATGAAAAACATTCCTACTAATAATTCCTCGAACATATGTTTGCACGGATCTAGGCTGCTCTAAAATGTGAAATGGAATAATTGTGGATACTTCTGTGATTGTTGCATCTATTTTATCAGAGTGATAAATCTTTTCTGAAGTATAGAGTTTTCCTAGAATATCGAGAGGTAAACACACCCCATTTATCTCAAAAAAATCATCAAGATAGTTTCCAGAATGATCAACTGCAAATTCTGAATAAAAGATTCCTGGACCAAAAATTACAGCTATTCTTTCATCAGTAATCTCTTTGAATGTTTGAGTTTCATCAGTTAACATAATTATTGTATCTCTTCGAAGATCTGTCACTGGTTTATCAAGAAACACACCTTTGAGAGGTGTATCTATTAGTTTTGTCCATGAATTAATAATCAATAATGTGTTTAGGTTTCGTGATTCTATTTCTTGAAGACGCATCTTTTTCTTTTTATCTTCCAAATCCAGTATTTCTTGGTCCATTCTTCTTATTACACGTTCTTCTTCTGGCAATTTACGTGGATATCCTTCTTCATTCATGAAAGCTATTAAATCTCTTAAGGGAAGCTCTCCTGTGTCAAAATCGAAGAAATTTCCTCCTGAACCATAGTAATGTTTCAACAGTTCTAAAAGTTTAATTCGTTTATCAACTTGCTTGTATTCTTCTGAATCTTCAACTTTTAGTGACATTATTTTCAGTCCTCTTTGTTTCTAGAAAATTCCAATATGTGCATTAGTTTTAAGACTACTAAAATATATCTCTTTCTTATTGTTTATTAGGATTATGTTGGATATTTTCCAGTTTCTATAAGATAGGTTGCAGAACTAATCCCAGCTTTAAGTGCATCAACTAAAGAAGAAGATTTTAGAATTTCATTAAGAAATCCACCATTGAAACAATCCCCAGCACCAACAAATGTTACTGTTTTGGATAGAACATTTGTTTGTAGTGAAATAGATTCTTTTCCCCAGAATCTGACTAATTTTTTTGTGTGTAGAATTATAGGTAAGCACAAATACTCCGATAGTTCTTCTGGAGATTTATCAAAAGCATTTGTAAAAGCATTTAACTCAAATTCATTTACAGACAAGTACTTTTCGCCTTCCAATTTCTTTAATTGTTTAAGAATTTTCATCAATTCTTTCATTCTACCAAACTTTGAAAGGTCACAAGGGTCTATGAAAATTATCCCCTCATAGGATATATCATTAAATCTAGAAATTTTTTCATCAAATGAAACAGTAGAGCTAAAAAGAATTGGATCTTCCGGATCAATTATGCTTAATAATAAAGAGCTCATCCATTCTATAGATTTACGGTTTAGTGCTATGTTACTAATAGTTTTCAATGCAGATGAGTTGAACATTTTTGTTATTCTGTTATTCAGATGCTCTGGAGCTAAAAATCCTTTAACAGAATTAAATTGAGTTTCTCCTCCAGCTAGATTAAGTATGGAAGTAACGTTAACTTCAGCGTTCTCAATAGGCTCTAATTCCAATTTTATATTTTTTTCCTTTACTAGCGATTCGAATAAAGAAGATGTAGGTCCAACAAATGTCATGTTTCTCCCTAAACTTGCAAGAGTTCTACATAGGTTGAAACCATTTCCACCAGGTTTGAATTCAATATCTGTCTCCACATGATGTGAGCCTTTAAGAGGCAAATCTTCAATTAGCTTTGAAGAATTTTTTTGAGTAAAAGGGCGAATATCAACATCAATAAAAGATAAATCAAAACCAGCATATATTCGGTTATCTGTCACAATAAATCACTGTCACATCTTGTCTAGAATATCCATTCCCATTACTTCAAACAAACTCTCAAGGCATTTTATTACTGACATCACTAAAAGCAATCTAAAATTCAACATTTCTTTAGTTTCTGCTGCTAGTACTGGACATTTATCGTAGAATTTATGAAAGGCTGAAGCTATCTGAAAAGCAAAATTTGCAATTGAATCTAGTTTAAGTGATTCTGCAGCAGAAATGTATATAGAGGGTAGTTCTTCCATAGATTTAATTAATTCCCATTCTTCTTTCTTTTCAGGTATAAAATCTATTTTTTCTAAGTCCATAGAAATCTGTTTAGGTTTAAACCCTTTTTCTTTAGCTTTTTTCAAGATACTTAAAGCTCTTGCATAGGAATATTGTAAAAATGGTCCTGTATTTTCGTTTGGATCTACTGCTTTTTTAATATCAAAAATAACTGCTTTATTTGAATCTATCTTAAGAATATGATACTTTATACTACTAGCTGCTACTTTTTTGGCAATTTCCTTCTGTTCTTCTTGTGTATAATTTCTAGTACTAGTTATCTTTGTTACTTCTTTTTTTGCTGACTCGAACAACTCATCTGGAGTCACATATTCTAGTTCCCTAGCAGCCATTTTTCTACCAACCAAAGTAACATACTCATAATCTATATGGGTTATTTTATCCGCTAAATCTTGGGAAAATATACCATACAAAGCAAGTTTTACTGATAGTTGAGGAAGTTGTTGTTGCTTTCCAATTACATTGTAGCAATAATTTGCGTCAAATTTTTCTAGTTTATGTAAATGGTATGCTATATCTCTGCATGGATAAAGTGGTATGCCTTCTGAATTAACTATAATTACATCGGGAATCTTATAAGTTATGCCATATTTTTCCTTAAAACCTAACTGTGTTCCTATTTTATCGTTTTCAAGAAGCCTTGCTTTAGCATCATGTCGAAGAAATTCATTTTTCTCCAATTCTTCCAGAATATATCTTACTTCCCCTGACCATGCCACATCAGATTCCCAATCAAAATCATCGTGAATAATATTAAATAACTTTAGAGTCTCAATATGACCATATAGTGTGTTATTCACTACTTCCCTATATTTTCCCTTAATACCCTCGTCTTTGCCTTCTAGATATTTAGTAATAAAATTGTTTGTCATATCATATAGATTATCAATATTGGATGTAACTAATTTATGTAATTCTGTATAGATAATAGGGATTTTTTCAAGAAGAGAATCTTGAACAAGCTTTAATCTTTCTAGTGTTTCAATTAACTTCTCTTTTATCTCTTTTTCTTTTTCTCCTTGCTTTACAGAAAGTATATATCTCGCTACTTCCGTTTCTTCTAGTCTGTAAAGAGAGATTTCTTGATCTACGGCTATATCACTTGTATTAAGCAAATTCTTAACTTGTTGAATTTCTAACAAAGTATTCATTGTTGCATATATTTGTCCAATCCAAGCATCGATTTTACAATCTGCATGAAAACCATTTGATTTAAGGAGGTGGTAGCCTATTATTAATGGTGCTACTTGTTTTCCTAAATCATTTACATAATACCTAACATTGACTTTTGCTCCTAGCATTTTTAATAATCTTGCAAGAACGTCGCCTATTACAGAATTCCTAAAATTCCCAATGTGTAAAGGTGCATTAGGATTGCTTGAAGTATGTTCAACAATTATCCTTTCCGATTTTTTATTTGTACTATACCCATATAGAGGTTCATTTAAGATAAATTTTATCAAATTAGTCGTAAATATTTCCCTTTCTAGAAATATATTTAGAAAACCACCCTTTATATCTAATTTTTGAATAATTTTTGATTCGACTATTTTTTTTATAATCACATTTCCTATTTCTTGCGGGCTTTTTCCGATTTCTTTTGCTATTGAGAAAAGTGGAAAACTTATGTCTCCTAAATTTGTATCGTGAGGTTTCGACCAAAGAATTAATTTCTCTACTCCATATTCTTGCTTTAAGATAGCCATAATATCCTGTTGAATCTCTGTATAAAGTCGGGGAATCATTAGTATGTCCTCTGTAATATCTATCTTATTAGGTGATGTTTACTATTTTTATCTGTCTCAATCATATATTTTTTATTCTTAAATATTCTTTTTGATATTCTATTTTAAGCAGATATCTTTCCTTTTTTGGACTATAAATATAAATAAATACGAGCTTTTAATAAGTTTTTAATAATCAATATTCATAATTTTACAGAGGAAATATTATGGGAAAATTACCTAGTGTAACATATGCAGAATTTAATGAGATCTTAAATTCAGAAACAAAGTGTATAATTGTAGATTGTTGGGCTCCCTGGTGCGGTCCATGCAGATCAATAGAACCTTACTACGAACTTTTATCCGTGGAATACAAGGATAAAATGAGATTCATTAGAATGAATATGGATGAAGACCCTATTTTTGCTCAAAAATTCATGATTTCAAGTCTTCCCACATTTGTGATATTTAAAGATAAGAAACCTTATAGCAATCTAATTGGAGCAGATAGAAAAAAACTTAAAAAATTAATTGATGCAGTTTTAGATAAGAAGTAAATTTTGCCATTACATTTTTAGGGAGGAATACTCTTTTTAACGAGTAGAGTATACTAAAGTGAGTTTATTGAGTAGTTCGAAAAAGCAGATTACGTATCCATCGCCTTTATATGAATATCTTATCAGAAAAGCTAACGCAGCTTTAGGTGAAAGGTTTATAGAAATTTCTTTTCCTATTATCGAAATAAAATTTCTAGGATTTAAGAAAAAAGGTACGTGGAATACAGTTGACTGGCTCTATGAAGAATTAGGCAAAAGATTACTGCGAATAACACAGAAATACAACATTGAAATAAGTCAATACGGTGGGTTAAAAGATCTAAGGATAGATTATGATATTAAAAGTACTTTTAGACAGATAATAATAAGCAATTATCATATGTTGCCATTGAAATCTTTTGGTAACATGTTAACTATCATTGTTTGGAGCTATGTTGTTTTTATATTAGGAAAGAAACCAAAAGAGGACGAAACAGCTCAAATGCTTCTGAAGAAATATACGGATAGTTTAGATCAGTTCAAGTCATATTGGAATCGTATGCCAAGAAGAAAAACTCCATTGGATAAAGAACGAATGTGCTATATATGTGGAAAACCTGCATACGTCTTCAATACATGGATATATCGAAAAAAAGATACAAATGAAGAGTGTCAAACGCCTATCTGCAAAAAACACAGAGACTCATTAGTCTGAAAAAGTTCTAGAAGGTTTTTTATTCATTGAAGAATCTCTTGTTATAATGTCCTCAGATTTAAGACCAGACCAAAAAAGGAATTTGCTAAAAATCTTACGAGATATCTCGAAAGAATGTGATTTAGAAGCCGTAGCTGTTGTTAGTGAGGAAGGACAAGAAATAGCTTTTTTTGCTTCTAAAGAGACTGACTCTATAGTTATGTCAGCTCTTGCATCAGCACTAAAGGCGACTGGAGAGCAGGCAATTAACCAAGTAAAATATGGAAAATTGGATCAAGTGATAATCAAAGGATCGGAAGGGTTTCTACTTTTGCAGAGTGTTGATAGATTTATTCTTTTTGCTGCTTCTAAAGAAATATACTCTTTAGCATTGGCTATGAACGTCTTAAGTAGATATTCTAAGCTAATTTATCAAACACTTGTGTAAGACTTTTCTTCTAAAATTATTTGTTCTTTATCTTCTTTGTTTTTCTTATCCTTCTTCTTTCTGAAACTAAGAAAATAGACAATGCAAGTTATTAATGAAGCTTCAACTATTATTGGTCCCCATGATACTTTCACTATCAATTGAATTGTCCATGATTCACTTCCATACGGAGATCTGATAGAAAAAATATATTGTCCACCAGTTAGCTCAACTTCAGCTGGTATAACAGAAATAACATATGTTCCATTACCATAATCATTATGGGCTGTATATTTGACAACTACTTCGTCACCTTTTTCAAAGGTTGCATAAAATTTCCATGCACTCAAGGGTTTGTAATCGTTAAAAACTGTGATTTTTGCAGTTATTTCATCTTTTGTATAATATTCCTCTTCCACACCTTCGTACGTGAAATTCACGTTTGTTATAGTAGATCGATATAGAAGATTATCAAGAAGCATATTATTATGGGCATAATTTAACGCCATCACTCTACTATCATAATCAGAGAGGTATGAAGAATAAGCATAAGGAGAGTTAAGAAGCATTTCAATATTGTTAGCAGCTATTACTAATGAACCATTAGAAGGTTGAGCGCTTAAAATAGTAAATCTATCTTCTACTGTTTGCGCTGTTCCTTCCAAATCAATTATTTCAAAAGGTTCTGGGATATAGATTTGGTATATCAAATTAGGTATACTGGTTAGTATTGAATATGAATATGGGCTTATAGAAAGCAACTGGCTTGAAACATTTGCATCTCGATATTCTAATCCAACAGGTTGTAAAATATCATTTATGGTATTTAAATTGCT
This sequence comes from Candidatus Heimdallarchaeota archaeon, assembly GCA_030603505.1. The sequence continues at coordinate 13,101 of JAUVXQ010000021.1, forward strand.
TCCTTCTGTTGGAAGTACTAACAACCCACCACCACTATATGTACCGTCAGGAGTAATATAATCTTTCAATACAGCAATATCTTCGCTAGTATAAGTATGATATGAAGTATTCTTGAGATTTATTAGAGCAATCATTTCAAAATCATTTAAATTCATGTTTCTGAATGATTGGTGATTAATATCCCGTGTGTTTAAAACTGGAATGAAACCTCTGCTTTGAGTGTAAGCGAGAATATCATATATTGAACCATATGGTGTTATTATAAAATTATCAGCTTCTTCTACAAAATCGAATAACATCCTCCCAGAGCCTTTAACAACTTCAAAATTAACTGCTAAAGTATATACTACCTTATCTATAGTAATAAAGATTAAATCATTATACACAGAACTATAGCAATCTTCTGTAGAAAAGTGTAATTCAATATCGTATTGTTTTTCGTTTAGGTTGAGAGGAACATTGTTTAGGGACACTATTTTAGATAATCTAGAACCCATATCAATTTCAAAATCTTCTGAATTTCCATAACTGATTATATGAAATATTAAAGTGTGCTGTGTATTTATGTAAAGATACTGTTTGATCAATGGAACTTCAAAAGGCCAAATAGTTACAAGCGGAAGATTCGCTAAAAATAGTGATGCTAGCACACTATTAGGTAAACCTGCTCCTTGATATAAAACCGATGGTTCAATTTCAATATCACCAACAGGAGAATTAACTTCTATGTTTTGCTTAATAGCTGATTCTATTAAGGAGCCTTTTATCGTTGATGGTTTTTTTTCTGGAAATTCCTGTTTTAATAATGAACATAATCCTGATACTACAGCTGTCGCATAACTTGTTCCTGAGACTATTTTTGAAGAACCAACTGTTGTTGAAGTTGTGTTAATCATAACTCCAGGAGCTACAAGATCTGGTTTTAGCCAAGTTTTATCATATATTGCAGAATCATATAAATATTGCAATGTGCTTTCATTCAAGTTTACCGCAACAGGACCAGCACTACTATGTTCAAATAAAATACCATTACTATCTACAGCTCCTACTGCAATTCCTTGAGTTGCTATTCCAGGGCTTAAAACCGTAAATAAGTCATTGTGCCCAAATTCTTCAGTATCTCGAGTATTTCCAGCTGCTACACAAACAATCACTCCAGAATCTACAGCTGTATTAACTGCTTCTACTTCTGGTGCTTCCAAACTTGATACAGGGCGACCAACTGATAAATTTATAATATCAGCATCATTTTCAATAGCCCAATCTAGTGCTTCTATCATATCTTCAAC
>JAUVXQ010000008.1 GCA_030603505.1 Candidatus Heimdallarchaeota archaeon
GAACTCACATCTGTTAGATATTTCTGTAATTCCGGTATGTCTCTTGCTACTTTTAACAATCTCATAGCTCTATCCATATTTGCTGGTCCTGTTCCACTTCCAGTTGAACCTATTTTACCAGAGAGGTGCTTGTTCTCGGAATCCATTTTTATATGCTTGTCTTCAATGATTCCCACTTGGTAATCTATTCCTAGTTTACCTTGTGATTTTGTATCTTCAATTTCCTTGAATAAAACCTTAGTGTTAATAAGAACGCCTGCTCCTATAAGGAGACGTGTATCAGAATTAATAAAGCCTGAAGGAATCAACCGTAATTTGTACTCTTTTCCTTCAAAAAATATTGTATGACCAGCATTTGGCCCCACACCTGCTCGAACAACTATAGAAGGCTCATCAACTAAGGCTAGATGAGATAGAATTTTCCCTTTCCCCTCATCTCCCCAAAATCCACCACATATTATTGTAAGTGTCATCATTTAAGATTTAGAGTATGAGATAATAAATTTTTCATTTGGATACATAGTTGCGAAAAACTAATAAAGTGCATAAACTAACTAAACATGAGGATAATGTCTATTTTTGGAGTAGTTAAAATAGTCTTAATGGGAGATTTTGCTACAGGAAAGACAACCCTAAAGCGATCATTTATGGGAATGCACTTAGATGAAAGATATATGAGTACATTAGGTGTAGATCTTGCTTCTTATAATCATAAAGATGAAGATATGACGATAAAATATCAAATTTGGGATTTGGGAGGTCAAGAGGAATTCGATGAAATCAGAAGGAAACAGTATAAAGGTGCGGAAGGTGGACTTCTCGTCTTTGATAAGAGTAGAGATATGACTTTTGAAAATCTAGATACATGGTTAGATGAAATAAATTCTTCAATCAATAAATCAGTTTTTCTTTTAATACTAGGGAATAAAGACGACCTAGTATCTGAAGGAGTTAATAGAGAATGGGATGAAAAAGCATTAAAATATATCAAAGACAACATATCAACTTATCCAAACATTAAGCTTATGGGCTATTTTTCAACCTGTGCTTTGCATGGTAGTAACGTAAAGAAAGCTTTTGTAAAAATTGGAAGAGAAATTATCAAAAGAAAAAGTGACCAAATGATAATTTAGCTTTTAAAAAGAATTATTACACTAGTAAATAGTCATCAAGAAGAAAGAATTAAAACTGATAACATTAGAAAACGTGTAAGAACACTCTGGTTGTTACCATGGCAGATAGTATAATTGGACAATTTATTGTTGGCTTATTGCCAATATTAGTTTTCGTAGCATTATATCTCGGATTTTATATATGGGGAAGAAGGAAAAATAAAAAGAAGAAAGAAGCGTATGTCAATGATATTGTGAATGCTATGGATCCATATATAGAAAATTATACTAGAAAAGACCCCACTGATAGACAAGTTGAACTAAGAACACAATTAAGCGAAGGTTATATAGTAAAATCTGCATCTGCTTGGATTTTATTACTTCCAAGAACAAGTTTTCCAACAATGCTAGTTGATGGTTTATTTTTTAGAAATAAAGATTCTTTTGGTTTAGCAGCTAATTTCTCGGAAAAACCCAGAGTCATTTTTGAAGTCATACCTTATCGCTCAAAATCTGCTATCCGAAAGGATTTTGATTATCTTGTTGCAATTGATGACATTGACACCCCAGATTCAGAAGTAAATAGCACTTATCTTATAAAATCAAACAAACCAAAAATCATTAATCAGCTAATTAGAAGTAAAACCTTCATAAAGGCAATGAAAGATTATCCAAAGATCATCCAATGGATTTCCATAAGGACTGATGAACCTCATTTTGAAATGAAATTTGAATTAACTGGGAATCCAGCTGACTTGCTTGCACTAACTAAATTCACTATGATTCTTTTAAAATTCTTTGGAAAAGTAATAGAAAACACGAAGAGTTTACCTATTCCTGTGATTCTCAAGAAAGAAACAAAGAAACTCTCTGATAAAGAAAAGGCTAAGCAAGAAAAAGAAAAAGAGAAATTCATGAAAGGAAGAGAAAAACGCAGGGAGAAAGCCCGAAGTAAGGAAGAAAAAGAAGCTAAGAAAAGAGCTAAAACTGAAGATAAAGCAAGGAGAAAAGCTAAATAAAATAACCTTGTTTTGCATTTCTCATTTATTCATATTTCCAGTATTCTCCAACCAGAAAACATTTCATGGAAGAATTTATATATTGCCTTTTGAAGGAGTTTTTAACTTCAATCTATATTACACCTATTTTAACTATATTAGCTAAAAACGTTAAGAATCTGATGAAAAATGATAAGTAATATAGACCAAACCCCTGAAAAAGTAAAAATAATAACTGATAGCTCTTGTGACTTACCTGATGCGTTTTTAAAGGAGTATGACATAGATTTTGTTCCTTTTTACGTTAATATTGCTGGTAAAAGTTATGTTGATAGAACAGAACTAAAACCTAAGGTTTACTATAAGCAATTAAAATCTATTGAAGAACTTCCAACAACTTCTGCACCAAGCCCAAAAGATTTCTTCGATAAGATAAATGCAGTAGTTAAAGATTATTCTACCGTTATAGTAACAACAATCTCTTCAAAACTATCCGCAACGTACCAATCTGCAAGAGTCGCTGCTAATCGTTTAAAAGAAAAAAGCGTCCATGTTTTCGATTCATTATCTGGATCTGGAGGTGTAGGATTATTATGTCTTGCAGCTGCAAAGCTTGCTAGAAAAGGACTGAAAGAAGATAATTTGATAAAAGAAATTGAACGAATCAGAGAAGAGTCAATCTTGCTTGGATATGTTGACAACCTTGAGAATTTAGTGAAATCAGGTAGAATATCCAATTTTAAGTATCTTATTGGTAGATTAATGAAAGCCAAACCTATACTCCAAGTGAAAGATGGATTGATACAACCTCTATCAAAAGCATCAGGAAAAGAAAAAGCTATTAAAAAAATGCTTAATATCTTGTACAAGCGAGTTAATGAGGACGTCAAGTATGATATTATGATAACTCATGGAGATGATTATGAGACCTCTAAAGACATTCTAAAACAGATAGAAAAGAAAGTTGAATTAGGAGAAAAGATAGTTAATTTCTTAACACCAGCTTTAGCAACCCATTTAGGGCTTGGAACTATAGTTGTAACACTATCTCCAAGTGTTGATTAACTCTTCCTCTTTTATTTCTCTTTTGGTTTAAAACTCAAAGCTTTAGCAATTACTTTGTTAATATTATTTGTAATATCTGAAGCCATCAGTCCATTACCAAATTGTTGAGATGCTAATTCACCTGCAGCTCCCGAAATATACGCACCTAAACATGCTGAAGTATAAGCATCATTAGTAACTGAAAATAGAGATCCTATTATTCCAGTTAAAACATCCCCAGAACCTCCAACCGTCATTCCTGGGTGGCCCGTCTTGTTGAATTTAGTTTTAAAACCGTCTGATATGATGTCTGTCTGTCCTTTGACAAGAATTACTGTTTTGTATTTCAAAGCAATTTCAGCTACCAAACTTGCATCTTTCCTTAAATCATTGTGAAATTTTTTGTTGAAGACTTTACCAAATTCACCTCTGTGAGGTGTCAGTATTGTATCATGTATGGAAAGAAGTTGTAATTCGCTTTCAGATAGAGCTGACAGAGCACCAGCGTCAATAACGATTTGTCTTTTCATTTCACCAGCAAGAAGTTTGTTAACACTTTGATTTGTTTTTACTGAATCTTTCATTCCAGGACCTATGATAAAGGTTGAATTTCTAGTTTTATCTTCTTCTATGATAAGTGAAATATCTAAAGGGTCAATTTCATTTTCTTTTGCGGGAATTGTAATAAAATCTGGAGAATAAGCAGCTAACACATGTCTTATATTTTTAGGCGTTAGGATGAAGACTAGATCAGCTCCTGTTCGAAAAGCACCAAAACCAGCTAAAGCGGGGGCACCAATGTAATCATCAGATCCACCTATTATTGTTACTACACCATTATCTCTTTTATGACTATCTTTCTTCCTTTTAGGATAATTCCATTTCAAATCTCCTAATCCTACATACGTTTCAGCTTCTTCTGGAATACCAATATCTTTCACAATTATAAGAGATTTAGAGAAATCATTTGATTCAACTTTATTCTTTCCCAAACATACAATTTTCTCAGGATTTGATATGAAAATTGTATTATTAGATGTAGGATTGTATCCAGAGGGAGTGTCTATAGAAATTATCTTTCCACTGAAATGAGAATTAAGATATTCGATTACTGATTTATACGGTTCTTTTGGTGTTCCTGAGATTCCTATACCGAGAAGTGCATCAATAATAAGTTCATTATCATTGATATTGTTTTTCAATTTTCTAAATGCCTTCTCATCTTTAATTCTAATAATCTTATCATCTGTTAATATTTCTGTTAGTTTTTCAAAGTTTTTTTGAGATGAGAGAGAATTAAACTTGTTTTTGTCTCCAATTAGAGCTAAGGTGCAGTTATATCCTTCGTTAACCAAGAGTCTTGCAGTTACTAACCCATCTCCACCATTATTACCATATCCCGCAACAATAAGAATACTATTTTTTTTTGCTTGTGGAATATTAATAATCTCCTCATATACAGCTTTGCCAGCATTTTCCATCAATTGGATAATAGGAATCCCCATAGCAAAAGCATTCTCTTCTAAAGCTCTTACTTCAGTAAAAGTACTGTATTTTCTTTTCATCATTAATTAAAAGTCTAATTACTGCTTTAAAACAATTATTCTAATATATAAAAAAAGAGAGAGTATGTTCAGACATACTTCAAAGTTTTTTTAGCTTTTTTATGTTCTTTTTTAAGCTCATCATCTAATGCATCAAGCAGAGTAGATGTTTGCTTTATTACTCTCACATAGTCTTCATATGATGTCTCGAGAGAGTTAAGAGAATTTTCGAATAACCCTAACGATGTTTGATCATTTTGAACAAAAGAAAGTGTTTTACTTATGTTCTGGGCTACATTCTTGAGAAGTGCGATTACATCTTCCTCTTTCTTGCTAATATTCATCATTTTTTTAGGTGTTTTCAGGGGGAAATCTAATCCATCTATTTCTACCATTAATGTATATGTTCCAGCAATTATTACTTCCAAATTATTCAATCTTTTTCCTAGATTTTGTAATGTAAGTAGTACATCTTCTTTTATTTCAGCAAATTCTTCTTGATTTTCAAAGGATTGTTTGAAAGATTTGAGTATTTTTTTTACATCATCAACAATTTGTTGTGATTCGTCAGTCCATTTTTTTCTAATCTCTTTGAGATTACCAATAAAAGAGCCTGTGGCATGTGCCAAGGAATCAGTTTTTCTTACTGCAAAATTCATTGTATCACCTTTGATGATATTTGGATGGAATGAAAACAGTACTCGTTCTGAAATAACTTGAAAAAAGTTGCGAATATTCCTCCAAACATATATATTTAATATTATGCATGCCCTAATATAAAACTTACCGATACTACTATATGGTTCTGGATATTATAAAAATACGCAATTCTTTCTATTCCAAATGCATCTTTGCTAGAAAATTTGTGGTCTAGAATAGAAAAAATACACATTTGATATTTTTCTGCAATAGGTCAATAATCGATGATTTAAAAATAACCCTTTCTATAATGTTCTTGTGACCTATAATAATGCGTCATCAGATGTGAAAGGTAAAGCTCTTGATGTTCAGCTTTATATTGCCCAATGCGCAGTTTTAGCACATAATCTATTATATGTATCAGAACCTAAACCCGGTGGAGCATCTTTTCATAAAAGTTTTACTGATACAAAAACTGAACATTTTCTCGCAGGTGGGAGCAGCTTATTTGGTCCTATTTTTGAACTTTCTAAGAGAGGGATATTAGTAGCTCAAAACCATCTGTGGTACGATGATTCTGAGATAGGTTTGTTTATCACTAAAGCTCTAGACGGCGCAAGGAGATGGTACCAACCAATTGGCAATACAATTCTAGGGACAATTCTAATGTTTTCTCCCCTTACAGTAAGCGTTGCACATTATTTTGCTAATGAAGGGATGAAAACTAACGTAAAACTAGATTTAGATGTTGTTGTTGCTTTGAGTGAAAGGTTCTTAAAAAATTCAACCACTGATGATTGTATACATCTTACTCATGCTTTAACTAAAAACGTATCTACAGATATTCTACCTTCAGATAAGGATGAAGATGATTTTTCTTCTTTTATTAGGATATATAAACATCAAAGAACTAACTTGTACGATTTCACAAAATTCTATGAAGAAAGAGATTTAGTCTTTTACGAGATGAGTCATAATTATAAGACAACCATTGCAACTGGATTCAAAACACTAACTAAGGTTTATGAGGAGGAGCATGATTTAATGAAAGCGATTTCACACACTTATTTAACGCTACTTGCAGAAAGAAAAGATACTCATATTGCAAAAAGATTTGGAAATGAAATCGCAAGTGAAATCCAACAAATGGCGAAAAACATCGTAAAAGCTGGTGGAATATTCACTGTTGACGGTATGAAAATGATTGATGAACTTGATGATTACTTAAGAAACTCGAGGCCTAAAAAAATAAATCCCGGATCGATTGCAGATATAACTACTACAACTATACTTCTAGCATTATTAGATGGATACAGACCCTAAGAACATAATGAAAAAATTTTTGATAATTCTTCAAAAGAATCAGCTGCAGATTTGTATTTTTCAAAATCAAGAAATAATGTTCTATTTGGAAGTTTGAGTATAATGCTAGCATTATCAGCCGTCATAATAAATTGAGATAATAACTTAGTATCATACAAATATGAAAATCCTTTTTCTCCTGCTTTGAAAGAATCGCATAGAATTTTATGTTTGTGCTTTTCTTTATCTTTCTTTAGGGATTCTAAAGAGCGTCTAGAATAGATTTCTATGTCTGTTGGATTAAACTTTTCAAAGAAAGTATCCTTTAATTGCTGGTTTGACTTTGTTTTGAATTCCTTAAAAGTGGAAATGTTGAAGTCTTTTATTTTTATAGCTATTACAATAAAAACGTAGGGTAGATTAATTGTCAGTATAAGTGAACCTTCAAGAGATAGATGATATGCTATTCCCAATTTAGAATTCCATAAAGAGGAGGTTATTTTTTGTAGACTCTTACAAAATAAGTGAAATATAGCGAAACTGTCAAAATTATAGTTTTGTTCATGGGCTTGTACTACCAAGGTTTCAAAAGAATCGGAATAAATTCCAAAAGCTTTTGACCTTTTGCTCTTTTCATCAAATAATTCATTTGCTATATAGATTCCACATTGATCGAGTATTTTTCTGCATATACACTGAAAACCTCTGAAAACACTGACTTGACCTCTAAAAGCTATAAGTTGTTCTTTGTAGAGAGATAGAAATTTATTGGAAATTTTAGTAATAATAAATTCTGCATACTCATAAGGCATATTATCTGAAATCTGAAAAATGAATACTAAATCCTCAGCTAATGATAAAATAAATTGACTTTCTTCAAGTATTACTCTTGAAATTTTCTCCTTTTCAGTTTCTTCAGCAAAACGTAAAAATCCTGCTAATAACCCTGAAACTAGAACTTCATCTCCTCTGGTATAATCTTCAAAATCAAAAAGCGGGATACCATCAGCTGTTATTATAAGGATTCTTTTGATTAACATCTAAATCTCCCCCTCTAATTTTAAACTATGAAGAGTGTATCGTATATCTGTTAAACTTGGAGGATTCCCAATTATCTTTTGATTTGCAAGAATAGATTGAATCTTAACTTCAAGATCTTCAATTGAAGTGAAAGAATAAGGTTCTTTGAAAAAAACATATTCATGATGATAAAAGGATAATAGATATTGATTCAATATTGCGTGATTTAAGCAGATGTAGAAGTTTGATTCTCCAATTTGAACTCTGTTGTTCTTTTTATGAGTAAGATAATCCAATTTTCTGGAAGCGATAAGAAGTAAACGATTCAAGTAATTCGAATTAGATCCTGTAAAAATTTCATGTGTACCAAAGATAATAAATTTACCTCTCCTCTTTTTTGCTACAAGAACGACAGGTTTACTATCCATCAGAGCAAGAGGTATATAACTCTTAATCCCGTTTTCTTTCATAAAATGAGGTTCAGAGTTGTAATTGATTACATGTGATTTATTTATTAAAAGTTTAGAGCCAAGTAATCTTGTTTCATGTGGGATTCTAGGGAGTCCATAAACGTATTGTTCAGAGAGATTTATTCCAAGTTCCCATCTCAATGCTTCAAACCATCGACCTAATTCAGGTAATGCTCGAGGTCGTGGAAGAGTTAAAATCAAACACCCTCCTATATCAATATAAGAAATTAGCTCCAGATACATTTCTTGAGAAATTTTCTTTCGGGGGAGAGTAATAAATAGAATGTGGGATTTTTCTAAGATTGATCTTTCTAGTCCAGTACCATAAAACCGTTTCTTAACGATTTTAAACTTTACTTGAGCTATATCTTGATTAATGAGACTTGTTATTTCTTTTGCTTTGATTTGTTCATCAAGTGACATATCTACTGTGCAAAGTCTCATTGAATAATGGTATGAACCTTCAAATATAAATTATTTGGAGTTAAGTTATTGTTTAGTTTTTTTAATCTGCTCTGTAGCTTTCAAACTTTGCCTAAGAGTTCTTCGTAATTTTCTAGCAGCTGTATTTTCAGGATGATGAACCAGAGACTGAGTCACTTCTTTATAAGCTTCTTCGTAATTTTCTTTCGCTTTAAAACATATAGATCGAAGAAGATGAGCTCTGGAGTTCAAATGAGGGGTATTAATTTGATGTTCAGTTGTATACTTAATTATCTTTGCAGTAGTAGCTAATGTCTTATCAAAATCATGTTTTTTTACGTATATTCCCGCTAGTTTAGATAAGATACCAATGTTATTTGAGTCTACTTCTCGCAAATATCTCTCTAAAAGTTCTATTCCTTTCTCTTCGAAATCAATAACTGTATAATAATTGACTGCTTTAATTACCAGATCCGCTCTTAAAACACCGTCAAAATTCATTGTCTGATAGTAGATTAATAAAAATGTTCCTATTCCTAAAAGAAGAGCTACTACTTGTGATGATATAAGTAAAGCATCTTTGGTTACAATAGCAGAATTGATAGGGAGAAATATTACTACAAGGCTGATAATCGATGTTATTGAAATCCAAATCCAAAAACTTCTTCCAAAAAGTATTTGAAATTGCTTCTTTTTAGCTGTTTTTTCATCTTCTCCTTCAAGTAAGGGGAAAATTCGTAGTGTATCTGTTACTGTGATGTTGCCAGCAAATTCTAGAAACGCTAGAGTTATTAAAGCAGCGAGATTGAATAACAAAATAGTTCTTGCTTCAGTATTAGGTTCTATATATCTAGCTAAGAAAAGTATATTTTGGATAATTATTGAAAATAGATTATAATTTCTTAATGTTTTTATTACTGATAAATAGATGGATTTAGTATATTGGACTTGTTTAGGTAATGGTCTTACACGAAATCTTGAGATTCCCCAACCAATTATTACTAAAATTAATGCTGGGAAGGATATCCAAGCCAAAGTATCTGAAGAACGAACATCAGAAAAGGATAATATGAGAGCTATTGTTCCTAAAATTAGAACAACCCAATCTTCATTAGAGACTGTCATATCGTAATCAGTTTGAAACATTCCAATCACAGTTGCTAATCATTTCAAGTTTTCAGATATTGATAAACATAACGGAAGGATTATTTGAGAATTGGATAAGTTTTTATTTGTCAGTGAGTATTTTCTCTTAATGTCTTCCAAAAAGAACGATAACCAAAAATCAATTATGTTGAAAGAAGATATACAACAAAATGTTGCTCTAAAGCATGCAGGAACTCTGAGTCTTATAGAAATTGACGATCCAAGCAACCTTGTATGTTATCACAAAGTTTGTCATAAAACTCCTTCTTATTTAATTGGTGCTCTTTTACCCGGTATTTGGATAAAGAACATTAGAGATAATAAATTAGTACCATTCATTTATGTTTCTTGCATTGAACACAGGTTAAAACTCATTGATGCTTTACCTAGAAAGACATTAACAGTAATTTTGCAGGATATATCAGGGGATTCATATAAATTGATTAAGAATATCCTTGAAAATACTGCAAAAGAAATTCTATAGTATATTTATTTTTTTATTCTTTTCTTTTTAACAGGTTGTTCAACGTATTTTGTGATGTTTAGTGCTATTTTCTCTAAATCTTTTTGTTCTAGAACTCTAGCCAGTCGTTTTATTGCTTCTAAATGATGTACCACTGCATCAAGGTAAGAATAGATATCTCCTGGATATAATTGAATATTAAAGTTTTGTCTGATTGTGCTGCTTATCATAGTTGGAGTGTAACCCTTCATCCTATAGTCTATGAGTATTTTAGAGAAGTTTATTTCCCCACAGTCGCAAAAAGGCATGTCTAAACATTTACAATTGAAAATATGCTTGGACCAAATAGTAAAAGTTTCCAAAATCAATTTTGTAGGAGATTTAGATCCCCAACCATTACCTGAATAAAGATATCCAATAGCTCCTGAAAATATGTTTGTTGATATCCTTGTTTTCAAAACCCTTTCGATTTCTCCTTGGATTTTTGCAGATAGGTGAGCAGATCTAAAAGTTTGAATTCTAACAGCTAATGTTAAGGCAAAATCATCGGAGTAACCTTTTCTTATTTGTCTCTTAATTTCCTGCACTAATCTCAAAGCGTAAGATGGAGCTAAAAATGATTGTGAAACAGCTTTACCTAAGTTAGTAGCGTAAATATTCTTATTTTCAACATCTATCATTTTCATTTTCTTTAAAACTCTCATCACATCGCTAATAGGAGATGATTTACCTATAAAATTAGCAAAAACTTTCTTATCTCTTGAAATATTGAATATTTTGTGTGAAACAACTGTAGCCAATACTTCTTCCTCCTCTTGTAAAGTATCAAGTTCTGGGTTTACATCTTCAATTGGCTTTGTTAACAAATCAAATGCGATTTGCTCTTCAGTAGCATCTTGTCCAGCGAATATTTTCCTTCCAGGTTCGATAAGCAAATACACTTTACCCTTGTCATGATAACCTAATCTTCCTGCTCTTCCAAGAATTTGATGAAACTCTGTTACTGTAAGCCATGATATACCCATAGCAAGATTCTCAAAAATTACTAATGATGCTGGGAAATCTACACCTACACCTAGAGCTATTGTAGTTGCTACTGTCGAAATTATTCCTTTCTCAAATCCTCTTTCAACTTTTTTTCTCTTATTGAAAGTTAATCCTGCATGATAATAAGAAGCCTTTACTCCTTCACTTTTTAGTTTCTTGGCAAGTTTCTCGCAATTTCTTCTAGAATTTGTAAAAACTAATGTTTGACCCTTAAAACCAGTACTAGAAACTATTTCTTCTTCTGCTTTGCATAAATCTACTAAATATCTTATTCTCTGATCTTCAGTGTCAGTAAGAATAGTGTGAAGTTCTAATGCTACTGGTCGATCGAGGTATTTCACACATTTTGCTGATAATTGCTTTGCAAGTTCTTCAGGATTTCCTACAGTTGCAGATAAGTAAATGAATTGAGCGTTAGGAAAGTGTGATTTTAGTCGAGCTATCAGTCCATTTAATCGAAATCCTCTACCTTCTGACATCAACATTTGGATTTCATCAATAACTATTGTTCCTATGTTACCTAACTCGTGAGATTTTTCACTTCTTAAGAGATAATCAAAAGCTTCATATGTTGCTACAACAAAACCAGCTTCTTTGTAATCATTGTCAATAATAGGATTAAATTCTCCCTCAACTTCGATACGACTCATTCCAACGCGAATTGCAGTTTTGATATTCAATTTCCTGTATCTCTTTTTAAACTGCTCATATTTCTGATTAGTGAGAGCAACTAAAGGAGAGAGATAAACTACTTTTTGACCATTTAGAGCTTTTTTGATTCCTGCTAATTCCCCAACAAGAGTTTTTCCTGATGTGGTTCCACCCACAATTAATAATGGCTCATCGTCAAACAATCCATTTTTGATTGCTTTTTCTTGTATAGGGAGCAAAGTTTTGAATCCTTCAGCGATAAGCAAATGCCTCATTCTCTTTGGAAGACCTTTAACGTCTGAAATTTTCACTTGTACCTTTTGCTTCTTCGCAGGTATAATATTATAAAGGGTTGATTCGGGATTCTTCACAGGATCTAGTTCTAAACCCAATGTGATTAAGTCTAATACATCATCAAGATTTTTAGTTCTCTGAGCTTGTTTTTCGTAAAATCTTGTTAAACCAGTAGATACAACTAGATTCTGTTTCTGTAATTCACTTTGTAATTCCTTTTTACTACAAAACTCGCAAATACGGAAATTCTTATACTTTACAGATTGATCATCAAGAGAAGTCCAAGTATTACGATGCATTAAACAATACCAACACACTTTTGCAACTTTGGGTTTGGAAATTTTGAAGATTTTACAATATTCCATGAAACTTTTGTAATTCCAAGGTAAATCTGTATCCGAAACAAGTAGATATTGTGCTTCACGCAAGTGCTCTGTAGCGACTCTAGGACGAATGTAAACGCTTGAGCTTAATCCTAATCTTGAGTACCTGGATACTCTTAGATAGTTTTTTTCATATAAAAATTGAAGTCGCATCTTAATTAAGGGATTTTTGCTATCCCTTTTTGTATCTATATAAAAATAAATTATATCAGTTGATAATTTAGCTTTGTTCCAATTCAATAAAAAGGCAACGTAAGGTCTACGTAGTTTCATTAATAACACCTTATTGGATTATTTGATTTGATTTTGATTTGCATTAATTAGGTGCTTATTTTTTGGATTCTTGCATGATGTGACCGCAATCACTACAGAATTTCGATGCTATAGAAACTTTTGTTTCACACTCAGGACATGAGATTAAGAGAGGTTTCCCACATAGTTTGCAGAAATTATGAGATGGAACTTCTTCAGTGCAATGGGGGCAGACTATCTGTTTGATATCCTTCTTTTTTGGAGTCTTCTTTATTGTTCCAGCTGGAGTCGTCTCTATCGTTTCAACTGGCTCCTTCAACCATTGGGGTTTTGATGGTTGGTAACTGTTTGCTTGTGCATGAACGGAAGACCCAGCCTCCTCCATAGGTGTTATTGGACTGATAGGTATAGGTTTAGCTTCTTGGAAAGGTTGAGTTGTGACGCTTGAAGGAACAGAGATATAATCCATAGCTGAAGGATCTATTTCAAAAATATACTTCAGAATATTTGATTCTTCTGGAACAGCAATCTTATTTTTTTGCTGTAATAGAAGAGCAAGAGTAAGAAAATCCTTGGCATCTTGCTGATCTGAACCACACATAGAACAAATCTTGGATTCTTCGGGTATCTCTTCCCAGCAGGCTAAACACTTCATAATTACACCTTTTGTTTATCAGTAGTTATCCAGACTATTGCATTCATCTAGAAAATAATCTCTGACTTAATTCGTTCTTTAAGCTATTATAAAACTTACTTTTATGAGTTATTTTTCCCACTTTACTCTGATTGAAGGAAAGTGGAAGACAATTTTAAGGACTCTTCCCAACCCAAGAACGTACAAGATAGCATCGCATCAAGCAGTAGCGTAGGAAGTTTCAAGCTCTGGGATTACACCTCCAACACACAGTGTTAGCGGAGGTGAGGGGGTTCATCTCCTCACCGGGACTCATTTCTGGAGATTTTGTTATTGAGAACCTTAGGCTCTCACTCCAGCTCCGGGTGTAAGCAGATGACTCTGTTTTGTCCGTAGCCATTGGCTCAAGACAGGGAAGACACGAAAAGAACTGAGTGAAAAATATTTTCCACTAACTTGATCTTTAATAGAAGTATACTTTGGTTGCAGAACATATTTGATCAGTCTTTTAGCTATATTTTTCGCTCCATTCAAGTCAGCATTAAGGTTATACCCACAAGTATGGCAGATGAATGTAGGTTGGTTAGGACGGGTAGTGTGATAGTAACCACAGCGAGAACAACAAGAAGAGGTCAACGATTCATTGATTGCTAGTATCCTGTGTTCTTCCCATCCATGTAGAGAGAGCTTGAATTTGAGCAATTCTGTTACCCTCCTGTAGTTCCATTTGTGGACATTTTTGCGGGAAGAGAGGTAGTAATTACCTCGATAGTGACTCTTACGGATGTTAAGAGGAAAGCCTACCACCACATAGAGATTATACCTCTTTCCAACAGAGAGTATATACTTAACTAACTTGTTGACATAGGTATGATCAGTTAGCTTATGTTCGGTTCTTTGTCTCTTTCTGAGTGACTTAAGTTGGTAGAGAAGACTGTTTTTCTTGCTTACACTCAAGCTAGTTTTAGCTAAAGATTTCTGCAGTTTAGCGATTTTTCTTTCTGTTTCCTTTTGCAATTTTTTTCGTGTCTTATCAGACCAGAATCTGATCTCATGACGATCGATGGTTCCTTTCGGAGTTAAGAGTGCACTTACTGCACGTTTGTTGATTCCTAGATCTATCCCCAGCACAGCTGGAGGACGAGAAGAAGAGTATCTGTCTGGAACATGAAGCAAGATGAAATGCACCCACCATTCCTTCTTCTTGGGATAGTAGAGCACTTCGAGCGCTTGTACTTTACCTTGTTGTAGATTATGTTCATGATAAGGGGAACAAGCCAAAGGTAGCCACAATTTCTCGTGTTTGCCAGTTTTGTTCTTCTTTGTATCTAAGGAGTCTCTTATCCCTACCCACCATCGAGCAATAGAGCTGGAAGGAGAACACGTAAGGATAAACCTTTTACCATGTGATAGCTGTGTTCGAGGGATTTTTCTAGATACAGGATCTTTAGCTGGCGCTGAATCATTTGCTTGTTGACTGTGATAGATGGTTACTGCATTCTCTCTACATTCTTGTAACTCATTCTGGGAGCATCGGGAAAAGCTCTTTTTGAAATCATGTCGAACCTTAAGTCTTCTAGGTCGTTTATTCTTCTTATATGTTGTAAGAGTAAGATGGTCTAGTTTTGCCTTACTCACCTTCTTCTTGCCCTTCTTTTTTGTTACTATTTGCTCCTCATTGTGATATATTACTTTGAGGTACTGTTTGATTATTCTTTTATCTCTCCCCGTAATTTGTTCTAGTCTTCTTCTTTTCCGAGTTGTGATTACTTCTGCTTTAACTCTCACTCTTACAGTCGTTCTCACCTCACTTCTCGTCATTCTTGAATCAGTACCTTTATTAGATTTTCCTATAAAAAGCTAACAGTAATACTGGTAAAGTGGGGAAAAATCATCATGTAATTTGTCTGAATAACTGGGAAAGTAAGGAGAAAAAATAATGATTTCCACAAGCAAATTTAAAAATATATGACTAATTGTTAAAACATAAAGTGAAATAAGATGGCTAAAAAGGTCAAGAAAATTAAGTGTAAAAAATGCGGAACTGAATGGCTACCTATGGAAGTACCTACAAATAAGGAATGGACAAAAGTGGCACCAATGCCTGATTCACAAGGTAACGTGACAATAACCCTTATGGCTACTTGGAATTGCCCTGGATGTGGGAAAAGTAAAATGGGTGCAAAAAGTAAAACTAAGGGTGAATTCAAAGAAGAAGACACTAAAAAATACAAAGTTAAACACGCTATTCTATCAGGTGAAAAAATCGATCTACCTAAACTTGCAGAAGAATCAGGTGTTTCTGTAGAAAATTTGCACAAAATTATTCCCATGTATCAGAAGAAACATAATGTCAAAGGGAAGATTAAAGGAAATTACTATATCCCAGAATAAACACTCTTGCAAAAACTTTTAAATCCGAATTTAAATCTCCAAAACAGACGAGAAGAAGTGAAAATAATGGCAGTCACTGGTTATGATGGTATCTTTACAGGTGGATGGTTAACATTTATGCTTGTTATATTTACAATATTGACAATTGCTTCAGTAGTCTGGTTAGTATTGTACGTTGAAATGTCTAAAAACAAAACTTGGAAAATGACACTCTCTATTGCTATAATTACTGCAATAGTAACAGCCATGGAAATTCAACTAATTCTGATTAAGAGTAATATAATCTTTTGATTTCTTATCCTCTTTTCATTCCTATTTTAACCAATGTTGATTAGCTTTCTTATGCTAGCTTTAGTGATGATTCGGAAGTTATCAGTAAGTGTGATTACGAAAAAATTAAAGAAGAGGGAAACTCATACACCATAAATACTAGCAATCTATGAGATAATATTTCCTTTAGTGTGATATATATGCCCAACACATTCTATATTGACTACATACCTAATAAAGACTTACAGGCTGAAGTACGACGTCTTGGCCATAAAGGAACCGATACAACAAACCAAACTGCTCTACAGATTGTTACAAAAGCAATTAAAAGCAATAAGTTTTCACAATTGAAGATTCGAAGCTTATGGAATACAGCAATGAAAAATATGTTTTTCAGTAATTACTTACGGCTGTTCATTTATATTCCAACTCAACAGATTGAAACATCCAAAAAAATCAAAGCATCATTGCAAAGAGAAGTTAAAACTGTTATTGAAGAACTAGAATTGAATGAACCTCAATTTTATATCTCAACAATTACCCAAAAACCCAAACATTTCCTTGTAGCGTTAACATTTGAGAAAGTTGATAATTTTACTTCGTTCCTAAAAGTACCACTAGAAAAACAGCTGATTCTAACATTTCTACCAGAATTAGGCGTTGCTACTTACTGGCCTATAGATAAAGATCAAAAATTGAAGTTTGTTATGAAATTATTGCTTTCCACTTTTCAAAAAACATCTGAAATTAAGGTTAATGCTCTACTTTTACGAAAATATTCTACTCAAGAGCCAATAAACAAATTGACTATATCAACACCTCAAGAAATTGCAGGTTTCCCTGGATTAGATGTAATAGAATTCAAAGGTGAAGACGTAGTGCTAGGCTTATCTGGTTTAAAGAGAAGACATGATGCTAATGTTGATGTGATTACAAGAGTAGGACCATTTACCGAGATTGAATCTCAATCAATTACGTTAACTTGTGGAAAAGGAGTCAAGCTGAAAAACTACAATGGGCTTGAATCACTACTTAAAGTGATTAAAACTTAATTAAATTTAATTATGTTATAGAGAAACAATTATAAAAAAATAACTTTTTTCTATTTATGAAGATGAAGAGATTAGAGGTTAAAGTTAATGATTGAATTATTGCAAATAAGTAGAGGTGGAAGTGGGGGAGTAACTGGAGCTAAGATATTGGCCGAAGCTGCGCTATATGAAGGGGTGGAGTCTCAAGCTATTCCGAAATATGGTTCTGAAAGAAGGGGTGCTGCTGTCGAAGCTTACGTTCGTTTTGATGATAAACCAATAAGAATACATAGCCCCGTTGTTGAGCCAGATATTGCTATGGTTTTGGATACGTCACTAATCGATAGGTTGGACTTATCACAAATTAAACAAGAAGGGATAATTATTATAAATTCAAAAGAAATCCCCAAAGCTTTCAAAGGGACAAATAGAAAAATTGCTTATGTTGATGCTACTGCTATCTCATTGAACTTGGGACTAGTAGCAGGAGGATTTACATTAGTTAATACTACAATGCTTGGAGCTTTCGCTAAAGCTACAGATTTAGTGAGTATTGAAAATATCATAAAAGGCATTGAACATACACTTAATCCCAGAATAGCTCCCAAGAATGTGGAAGCTGCGAAGAAAGCATTTGAGGAAACAAAGGTGGTAACAGTATGACAGATGAAGGACCAGAAATGCCAATTTTATACCCAATGGAAGGATCAGCAGGAAATACTGGTGATTGGAGAATTTTTCGACCAGTTGTAGATCCAGAAAAATGTAAAAAATGCAACATTTGCTGGCAATATTGCCCAGATTTAGCTATTACAGCAGCAAACAAGGAAGAGGATAGAGCAATTATATATGATTATAAATATTGCAAAGGATGTGGAATATGTGCAAAAGAGTGCCCATTTGGCGCAATAACTATGGTTAGAGAGGAAGGTGGCGATTAAATGGTAGGAAAAACAGTTACGTTAACAGGAAATATAGCAGCAGGTAAAGCAGCGGAAATGGCAAAACCAAAAGTAATCGCTGTCTACCCCATAACACCACAGACAGACATAATCGAGTATCTCAGTGGTCTAGTTAGTTCAGGGAAACTAAATGCTCGTTTTATAACAGTGGAATCGGAGCATTCTGCTCTTGCAGCATGCGCAGGAGCTGCTTGGGCTGGAGTGAGAACTTTTACAGCAACAAGTAGCCAAGGATTATTGTATATGGGTGAATGGGTCTTCTGGTCAGGTTTTGGAAGATTACCAATAATCATGCCTGTTGTTAATAGATGTCTAGCTCCAGGTTGGAGTATCTTCGTTGATTTGCAAGATTCTATGGCTTTCCGCGATGCAGGATGGATTCAAATCTACACTAAAAACAACCAAGAAGTGTTTGATTCAGTTCTTCAATCTTTCAAGATTGGAGAGAGTAAAGATATTTCATTACCTGTTATGCCATGTTTAGATGGTTTTGTTTTAAGCCATACAACAGCGAAAGTAGAATTACCTGATCCAGAAGAAGCTTACAGTTTTGTTGGGGATTATTCAGATCCTGTTGTTGAAGTTGATGTTGATAATCCTTGGGCTTATGGAGGTTTAGTTGATCCTGAACAATTCAATATAGCTCGAAGAGACTTAATGAAAGCAATGGAAAGAGCTAAAGCAAAAATAATAAAAGTAAACAAAGAGTTCGAAGAAACTTTCGGTAGAAGTTACGGAAATGGATTAATAGAACAATATGGTGACGATGATGCTGACTTGACGTTGATCACTATGGGTACAATGGGTGATGAAGCTGATGAAGCAATAGATCAATTAAAACAGGAAGGCTACAAAGTCAATGGAGTTAGGGTTCGTACTTTCCGTCCTTTCCCTGTTGAGGATATCGTCCGTATTGCAAAGAAAAATCATAAGCTATTTATTCTAGATAGAGCTGTGTCTTTTGGTCATGAAGGACCTTTAAGAATTGAAATAGAAGCAGTACTAAAGAGATATAACCTTGACATTCCTATAAGTGGTGATATTGTAGGACTAGGTGGAGAATCAGTTCCTTTCAAGAGAATAATGAAAATAGCAAAGGAGGCTCTAAGGAGTTAAGAGGTGGAAGAAATGGGTACAAAATTAAAAGATTTAATGAACAATCCCAAAGAAGCTTTTCAGAAAGGACATTTTGCTTGTGCAGGATGTGGTTCTGCTTTAGCATTAAGACACGCTATTGGAGCTATTGCTGACAAAGTCATTTTAGTAGTTCCGGCAAGTTGTACATCAGTTTATCAAGGGTCAGGCAAAGGAGTATCCTTCAATGTTCCTACAATAAATACTGCTTTTGCTTCTTCAGACTCTGTTGCTTCAGGAATAAAAGCTGCAATGGAAATTAAGGGAAAAGATGTACATGTAGTCGTTTGGGCAGGTGATGGTGGTACCGCGGATATTGGAATCGCTACCTTGATAGGAGCTTGTGATAGAGAAGAGGATATTCTGCACATCATGTATTCAAACAATGTTTACAGTAATACTGGTGGTCAAAGGTCTGGTGATACTCCTATTGGTGCAAGAACTTCTACAACTCCTGATGGTAATACAACTGCCAGAAAAATGGTTCCCTTTATTATGATGGCTGATAATGCGAAGTATGTTGCTACAGCTAGTGTTGCTCATCTCACAGATCTTGTTGACAAAGTCAAGAAAGCAGTTTCTCTCAAAGGTTTTAAATTCATTCAGATTGACGCTACATGTCCTGTAGCTTGGAAAGTGGATTTCTCTAGTAGCATTGAAGTTGCTAGATTAGCTGTTCAGACTGGTATCTGGCCTCTCTTTGAATGGAATCGTGACACAGGAAAAGCTGTTATCAGCCGTCCAAGCCAGAAATATCTTGATAAAGAGAATAGAAAATCTATAAAAGAATGGACAGAAATTCAAGGTAGATTTAGAGGAGTTACAGAGGAACAGCTCAAAGCTCTGGATGCTGACACTGACAGACAATGGGATTTCATCAAGAAGTTTCTTTAATCTATTTTCTTCTTCTTTTACCTCAATTATTTTTTTCATAAAATTCCATTACCCCCATCGATGATTTAATAACAAATGTTGAATTTCGTTCACTAAGACTATTAGGAAGAGAAATAAACATTGGACGAACTTTACAGCATGATATATAGCTTTATACAAAGTGCTATTACATTAAAAAAACTCCCAAGACAAGGATGGATTAGGGTAGGGATTCCCATCTCACAGATTGAGAGTATTGCAGATCATTCTTATAATACTGCTATGCTGTCATTGCTCTTGTGTGATTTACATAATTCTCTCTATCCTGAAAATGTATTAGATGCAGAAATTGTCATGAGGATTGCAATAGTTCATGATTTACCTGAATGCCAATACCAAGATTTTGATAGACAACTAGAACATCTTTTAGGGAAGGATAAATATCAAGAATTCAAAGGACAAGTTATCACTAGTGCTAGTACTGAACTACTATCTCTCATTCTAAATGAAGAAGTTAAAAAAATATGGAAAAAATCTCTTGATGGATATGCTACTAGAAATTCAAGAGAAGCTAAATTTGTTTCATACATAGATAAACTAGAAGTTTTAGTCCAAGCCTTATCTTATGAAGCTTTAGGTTATCATGAAGTGCTATTTGATGATTTTTGGAATAGTTCGATGGATTATTTAAATAATTGTCCTTTCGATGTAATAAATAACATACTAACAGTATTAAAAGAGGAAAGAGCAACTTTACATTGATAATTTGTTCTTCTTAAGCATTCAAATACCTACTGCTGAAACTATAACAGCATTTATTAAGAATTAATCAATTAAAATTATTAGCATATCATATATTTGCATTCAATCGAAACATAAATCTGAAGAATCAAGCAAAAAGGTGAAAAAAGTGGACAAAGAAGATAAATTCATCGATTTGAAAATCTCTCCATTTCAATTGCCATTTCTTCGTGATTTAGGTATTAAAGTAGTCGCTATGATCACTTTCGATTTAATGTACGGTCCCATTTGCTATCTTCGAGAATTATCTAGATCTAATTTTTCTCTAGGTCTTAAAGAAGTGGGTTCCTTAAGTGAAATATACACAGGTTTTGCTAGAAAGAATTTAGATGTAGTTACAAGTTTAGATGAAAGGATAGTGATAGGAAGGTATCTCTCAAAAGAAGATGATGTAGAAAACGTTACTATTCTTCTTTTTGTATGCGTTCCATCGGCAGATTTGAACAAACTCACCAAATTTGCAAGGTCTTTATCAGAAAAAACACAAGGTGATCCATCGAAATTTGATGATTCTCTTCAATTATTAATTAAGTTTGAAAAAGAAGCAACACATAAAATCTTGATATCAAGAAAAGATGAAGAATATAAGGGACTAACAGTAGATGATGTTTCAGTAGTTAAAGGAACTGAGTTCAATAACTTCTCAGGGTTCGTATTTATCCAATACCAAAAAGGAATTGTTGATGGAAGGTTTTTCCCAAAAATTATTGATAATAAAAAAGTAGATCTCATTAGTTTGATTAAGTTCGTTGATACACAAAAGACTGAAGCTGATTTAAAATCAGGGGAGATAATAAGCTTATATTATAAAGGATTAGAACTCTTAGTTCACGAACATAACGAATATGATTCCATAATGGTGGGAGCTAAAAAAACACAAAGTAGAATCAATTTTTCTTATCTTCAAACATGGTTTAGTCACTTTTTCAGTACTTATTGTAATATTGCTGGACAAAGTATGGCTGATGCAACGTTAGAAACTTTAATTTATTTGGATAAAAACATCTCAAGACAACCAAAAAAGTATGTAATTTCAGAATTCTTAGATTCGATTATACATTCAGAAAATGATTATCCTGAAATAACAGAACTTCCAATAGTAATAAGAGAACAGGGATATATTACGCTTAAGAAAGAATTCGAACTTTTTCTTGAGAACATTGAGTTGTTTCAAGGTGATTGTTCAATAAAGAAAATAAGCCAAACACTGTCAGTACCAATTTCTTTAATAGTAAATTTTATTTTATTTTTAAAATCAAGAGGGTTTTTGGAAGTATATAGAAAAAAATAGTCCAAAGGATAAAATCATGCAGATAAAATTCTGTTTTCACCACTTTGTGCGAAACTACCAAAATAATAAAATAGTCGGAAATCCTTCTGTTAATAAAACAATTCAAATAATTAAGATTCATCAATAATAGATATTTGAATTATAGATTCTTGGTGTATGAAATGAAAAAAATTGCACTAGAAACGAACCCTACTGAAGAAATAGTCACTACTAATCTAAACTTATTGCTTCGACTGTCAGCTGTAAAAGCGTCTGAAATATTAGAGGATTTAGATGTATTCACACTACTAAATCGCCCTAGATCTCCTGAAGAAATATTTCATATGTTGAATTTCAACACATTAGATCAAGAGTTCCAATTATTATATGAGATACTTGCAGAAATGGGATTATTAACGAAGCAAGGAGAATTCTACTCTGAACCCCCTAATAGACGTAAAAAGCAAGAATATCTAGAATCAGAATTAGAAGAAAAAGAAAATGAGTTAATAAAACCATTTTATCCAATATTAGATAAAATCTCTCTAAAATACAAAGCAATTATCAAAGGTGAATATGGTAAATTGTATAATAAAGAGTTCTTGGAAATGATGGATTCATTATATGGTTCTGAGTTTTTCTTTCAGATAAGAGAACTAATGTTTAAAAGTATTGCAACTCGTCTCCCGATTTTTGATAGGATGGATAAAGTTACAGTTCTTAATTTTGGTGTAGGTTCTGGTTATGAAGCACTTCATATTGCTGATTTTTTTGGAGAAAAAGTCTCAATGACAAGCATTGAACCAGATGAAGAGATAAATAGATGTTTTGTTTTACAAGATTTATACGAAATCTACAATGTTGACTTCATCAAAGAATCAGAAATCGATTTTACTAGTTTAGAGAATAAGGTTGACCTTCTTATAATTAACAGGGTGCAATTAAGTAGAAACATAAAGAAACTGATACCTATAATTCAGCAAGTTTTGAATGAGGAAGGTTATCTAACTATCTCATTTCTACCACAATTATCGCTAGCTCTGGATTGGGGATTAGGAATCTATAGGCAAAATGAGTATCTTTTCACAAAGGATGAAATGATAGCCAAATTAAAGCATTTTGGCTTCTCTAGAATGAAATTTATAGGGATGAAAAATGATTTTGTAGCCCTTCAAAAATCATAGAAAAAGAAAGGCATTATTTTTTCTTCCCTAAATCTAATTTAGTTTTTTCTGACAATTCTGGTATTATTTGTAAGAATGGAACAATAGCATTAGCTACAGCTGAAAAAGCGTCATCCTTTGAACCTGTAATGATCATTTTGTCAATTTCTAAGTTTTGATATATCTCTGGAAGTTTTTCAATAATCATTTCTTGGAACAGACGAGCATCAGCTTTTCCTAAAGCTTCAATTCGCTTAAGGATACCTTCTGCTTCAGCAGTCTTAGCTTCTCTAATGATGGTAGCTTCTCCTCTAGCTCGAGATTCAATTTCAAACTGTCTGGCTTCTGCTAATTTCTTGATTTTCCCTGCTTCAGCTTCAGCCTCAATTTGGATTTTTGTTTGAAAAGTTTGAGCTTCTACTTCTGTTCTTCGTCTCTCTAATTCCTGTACTCTGATGTCTTTTTCCTTCTCCTTTGAATCTACTTCTAATCCTACTTCTTGTTTCTCTATGCCTACCTTACGGCTAACTTCGAGCTCTCGTAATTGAGTGATTTCTTCCATTTCAGCGCTCTTTAATCGAGCTAATTTCTCCTGCTCAATTTTCATGATAGCACTAACATTGGCTTTTAAGTTGGGGTCAATAATTTCTATTTCTCTAATTTCACAAGACTCGATTAAAAGTCCCCAATCCTTCGTTAGTGTGTGTAATTCTTTTGTGACTGCTTCAATTATTGCTTGACGGTCACGAATAATTTTTTCTAGTGGCATATTTGCACAAGTAGTTCGAATAATACTCTCTGCAGCATTTTTTATAATAGTCTCTACATAAGCTGATGATTTTTTATCCCAAGATGTTCGAGAAAAAGCAACTTCTGGGTCTATGACTCTCCAAAATACGAATGCGGAAACACTAATTTCTTGAAATTCTCTTGAAACTACCTTCTCTTTGGCTTCAAGAAACGTGCTTTGAGTTGTAACAGGAATCACCCTTACTTCATCTATAAGTGGGAGAATAACAGCTTTTCCACCAATACCAGCTTTGATAACTTTCCCACCTCTAAAGTGAATCATGTACTGTGATGACACGAATTTCTTATATCTTGAGGCATAAAACATTACAAATAGGACGAACACTACTGCAAATCCTATAATCACATAACCATATACTTCCATTGTTAATTTTTCCTCCTGTTATTTATTAAATATCTGAATGTAGAGGTGCTTCTTTGTGAGAGTAACTGTTACTTCTACTTGTCAACTAGATATGTTTTGTCTTTAAATGCTACTATACGAACATTTTCTCCTTGTTCAAACCGATCATAATAATTGAAGCTTTTTGCATTGAGCTTTTGAGTTCCCATTCCTTCGCCAAGATTAACGTGGATAATTCCACCCCTAGAATCGACAGGAACATATACTTGAGCTGAATGACCGATTAGAATAATCCCTTTCTTTACAGGAATAGAAGTTGTTGAAGAAATTTTCCTCCAAATCTTCGAAATTATTAGAGCTAACAAATATGGAGTTATTATTACAGCTATTATTCTTAATATCCTTACATAAAGCTCTGTTGCTTCAAGTTTCAAAGTTGTAACACCTAGTATTCCAAACATTAGAAAGTAAGTTGAGAGAATCAAGAATATTGGAGCTGATGAAGAAGTTACATCACTCAAATCAGTATGATCAACAGTTGTGCTACTAATTGAAGAATCTAAATCTTTCTCAAGTGTTACATCATGGTCAACAGCAACATCATGGTCAACAGCAACATCATGGTCAACAGCAATATCGTGGTCAACAGCAATATCGTGGTCAACAGCAATATCGTGGTCAACAGCAATATCGTGGTCAACAGCAATATCGTGATCTACTGACACATCGTGATCTACTGACACATCATGGTCTCCTATACCAAATGCATGGAGAAAATTCTCTATGTTAAGAAATACTGAAACAAAAACGAAAATTCCCCCACTTATTAGGAGAGCTAAAGCTATATTCCAAAGAACATTTTCAAATCCCATTAAGAAGCTGTCATATGCCAACTTACCACTACCTTTCAGATTGTATCAAGTAAATAATGTACATCCCCTTTTAAAAACCTTAACAAATGAATTCTTTAATCATGAAAGATATAACAGCAATTTTTCAAACAATATAGAATCAAAAAATAACCTTTAATTAGATATATGTGAATTTATTTTTGGAAACCTTTGATAGAGGAAAGTGAAACAAGCTATAATTTGTGCATAGATGAGCTCAAGAAGAACAATATATCCGCAAAGATTCATGAAATTAGTGATAAGAATCTCCAAAATGTTGATTCTGCAGTTCAAGATAAGATTGAGAGTGTCTTTAAAATAGCATCACAATCTGGTTGCGCAATAGGTGTTGTAGGGGGTTTTGTTAGAGATTTGTTGTTGGGGAATCCAAGTCATGATGTTGATTTCGTTGTTTTTAAAGGAAATATCAACAAATTGACAGAGCTAATAGGTCATGAATTAAATGGTAAAATTGGGAAAATGAGCAATCAAACATTAACAACACAAATTAGGTTTCCAGATGGTATTATTTTCGAATTTAACTCAACTCGTAAAGAACATTATGAACACCCTTCAAGAATGCCAATAGTTGAAAAAGGAACATTAGTTGATGATTTGTTTAGGAGAGATTTTACAATAAATGCTTTTATAATGTTTGGAAACAAGTACATTGATGTTTTTGACGGTACGAATGATTTACAGAATTTGATCATACAAACTACTCGTGAACCGACTGTTGTATTTCGAGAAGATTATCTACGGATGTTCAGAGCGATTAGATTCTCTTGTATGTTAAATTTTGAGATAGACAAAAGAGTAAAAGAGGGAATAAAGAAAAACGTAGAAAATCTCAAAATTGTTCCTCATGAACGCATTTTAGACGAACTCAAACGCTCAATAAGTTCAAACCCTCTAAAAGCTTTCAGATTAATGATTAATCTGAATATTTTTGAAACAATCTTCCCTGAAATTAAGAATTATACTTTAGAAAAAAGTTTCTTCTTTCCTGACACTGTTTGGAAAAAAATTGAACAAAAACTCCGATATATGCTTGATAATAAAATCACTGATAGCACATTTTTGATAGCTGTTATCCTTCTAGAACTCGATTTAGATATGACATTAGAGAAGAACGAGACAGAATTCGAAGAATTCAGAGTCATCCTAAATAATATTCTAAAGCGATTGAAATTTTCTAAGAAGGAAGTGCAACGAATAAAACTCTATTATAAATTCAAGCATTCTCTCTTCAAATTCTGCGATTTTGATACTTCAATTTTGGAAATTCGTTTGTTTTTACGTACAGTTCATCCTTTGTTGGATGATTTTATCTTACTCTCTCTAGCAGAAAATGGAACTAGACGGTTTCCATGCGATATAAAGAGAATAATCACTAGACTAAGAGAAGTAAGCAAAAAACCAGAACTAATACAATTTATGCCAAAATTAAATGGATATGAAATAAATGAATTATTCGGTTTTGAAGGTAGGGTCATTGGAGATGTAAAGCTGTTACTAGTTACAGCTATAATGAACGAAGAGATAACTAATACACGTGAATCTTGCATAAAGTACTTAAAAAAGAACAAATGGAAAATTCTCTGAAAACCTCATTTGCTTGATTTACATATCTGTAAGAAAATGATTTATATTAGCTATTTTTTTAATTATGAAGGGGATTAGATAACTAATAAAACCTCGAATCCAGATGTAGAAGTAAGTTTAAATAGAAGTTCTCAAAATTTCGTTTATGTCAAGAGTTAAACTTTTTACTGATGCTTCAAGTTTTTTTCCAATAGATTTAGCTAAAAAGGAAAACGTTGTATTGCTTGAATCATTACTTGTGATTGATGGGAACCACTATCGTGAAATATCAGAATTAAACCGTGATGATTTTATAAATAGTTTGGAATCTATAGATCCTTATCCTACAAGCACTCAAGTTCCAGCAAGTGATGTTTTAAAAGAACTAAACAAAGCAATTGAAGAAGGATATGAGGAAGTTTTGTATTTAGTTGTGTCTACTAACCTTTCAAATGCCATGAATTCAATGAATATAGCTTCAAAAAAAGTGAAAGATATAATAAAAGTAACAATTTATCAAACTGATTACACTTGTACAGCCCAAGGAGCTATGACATATAGAGCTTGGACTATGTTAAAAGATGGTAAGTCAATTGAGGAGATAATAAAAGTTCTTGATTATATGAAAGAAAAAACCTATTCGATAGGTGTTTCAGGGAGTTTCTTTGCTCTCTTTAGAACTGGTAAAGTTAAGAAAGGTGCAGCAATAAGTATCTTATCTTCTGCATTAAAAATGAAACCATTAGCAGAAATTAACACTACAGATGGTGTAATCGGTGTTGGTGCAGGATTAGGTTTTAAGAATGCTATAAAAAAGATGGTAAACCACATAAAGGAAAACACTGATCCCAATAAGACATATGACTTGTTTCTCTCGGACGCTTTGAATAAAGAATTATTAAAACAGTACGAAGCAGCAATTATGAAAAATCGAAGAATTGAAAAATCTTACCACTGGGATCTAACAGCTGTTGTAGCCTTAACAATTGGAAAAGGCAGTGTTATGATGGCAATAACTCCTTCAGAAAAAGAGCTAGAAAAATTGTTAACACTTCCTTA
The DNA here is from genome assembly GCA_030603505.1 of Candidatus Heimdallarchaeota archaeon. Next base: position 28,007 of record JAUVXQ010000008.1, read on the forward strand.
TTTTCATTTTAATACCTTCATTCAGAAAAACAAGTAAACCATTGATATTGAGGGAAAAAAAAGGAATACTGAGGGTATAACTCAGATTCCAATTTCTAGAATGGGTGTTTAATCATCATTAATTTTTCTTCTTCTTTCTTCGTAATACACCTATTGCAGTTATAACAATTAATGCCAAAACTGTCCATAGTTGATTAAATGGTGATTGTTTTGTAGCTCCAGCTAAGACATTGTCTGTTCCCCAGTACTGTTCTGAATCCATTGTTATAGTTGTAGTTGTTGACTCTTCACTAGGTTC
>JAUVXQ010000023.1 GCA_030603505.1 Candidatus Heimdallarchaeota archaeon
TCCTTCAACCATTAGAATTTAATGATTGGATACGAAGATACAAAGAAATCACAATATTCAGAGGAGCATTTCGAGCAACCTATGTCACAGTCCTAGATGTCACTATCTTGTTTGTATCTAGGATAAACAACCTTGCACCTGAAATTAGGCCAATAATTAAAAAATTTGTTTATCTACTCGGGAGGAAAGTTTTATTGTATTTGGAAAAAGAAGATAAAACAGACCTGAACCTTATTACGCTTTGGGCTATAAATCAACCAGAAGCTGTAAAAGAGGATATATTCAGCATTTTTTCTCGCTTAGGTATAGATAAAATAACACCCCCAATACCCATCACACAAAAAGAAGCTGTAAAGGAATTAATTGAAAGTCAAGTTAAAACTTTCGAAAGTATAAAACCGTTTGAAAGTGTTCCTCAAATACCAGTGGCAGAGATGACACAAGATATTCTAGATGATGCAATAAAGAGAGCTGCAACATCATTATTATTTTCTTCTATCAGATCATGTGAATCTCCTTCAGCAGCAGCTTATATTTTTCCCAAAGAAGGTGGTGCAATTGGGGAACTTTACGCTGGTAATTTAGAAGAAAAGAAAATTGTCTATGTTCTTGAAACTATTAGTAAATTCCCAAGAGTCATAAATGAAATGGTTAATTCAAAGGATAATATCAAAGTGCTAAATGCTGAGGTTGTACAAATTATAGTTGAAGAATGCTATGATGGACGAATATTAATAGGTATGACTACGAATGTAAGTGATGTCATAAATGTAGCCTATAAATTTAAGATAATTAGAATAGTTCTCAAGAATATGGGTTTGTAAAATATTAAGATTTCACTATCATTTAACAACCTTTTAAATATCACAGATTGTTTTTTGGTTGAACATTATGGCATTTCCTACAAGATTTTGGACTACTTCTGGTGTAGGGGAATCAGATTTTTCTGAATTAGATGCTATTGACCAAGCTCTTATAGAATCGGGAATTGGATATCAAAATTCTATTCCAGTTTCATCAGTACCTCCTGCTGAAGAAATATTTCCTAAAATTGATTCCAAAAAAGGTTTAACACATGTCTTTGTGGACAATCGCTGGGAATTACTTCCTATAAGCTCAACCATACACAATGTAAGAGCCATAAATTCAGGCGTGAAAGGAGACTTATTAGTTAGTGCAATAGCTTTAGCCAAAGTCAAGCTTATTTCTAGGGAAAAGCCTATTGTGTTTGTTCTTGCGTATGAAAATATAGGAAATGAACTCGATGTGACAACTGATTACGCAATAAAGGGAGTGGAGAAATTAGTTAATAAACGTCATCTCATTGTTGATGCTTCTTGGGGAGAATCAGGCTACAAAACGATTATCTCGAGCTTAGATGTTAAGTTAGAATTCGGTTGTTCAGCTGTTTTTGTAGTTTTTGACCCTTTTACTTATAAGTATAAACTTGTTACTTCCTAATGTTTATTGTAGTATAAGACAAAAAGAATAAAAATAGATGTCAAATACATCATCCAAGCACCGTAAAAGTGAAGAGAAATGAACCATAAAAAACTACTATCCCTATATTTGTTAATAATTATGACATTAGCTTTTGTAATAGGTATTATTCCAAGTAACATTGTTAAAGGAGAAACATCATCAGCTCCAAAATTTGAGAGTATGAAAGCAGATGATAATCCTGTAGGCAATCAGATTTCATTTTCTAATGGAACCATAATATCAGTTGAATATTCTGTCGACCGATATGTTGGAATTGATGGAGTACTGATTATAGGACAAGGATCAAATCTAACAGAAATAGTTGAAAATGCTTTATCACTAAACTATTCCTTTTCATTTAGAGATAGATCGTACTATACAGGTTCATTTAATTTAACGGAAAATACATATTTCAAAGGATATTCATATGTTGGTCTTGAAACAAACGGTACAGAAGAAGAAGTGGAAATATTTAATCACCTTGGTTCATGGCATTATCTCTATGTTTCAGATAATGAAGGAGAAATACTTCCTCCAGAGATGTATACAAAACCAGTAAATACAACTGAGAGTGAACAAGGAGTTTATTACACTCATACTGACCAAGAAATCACTTTCTATTATCAAATTCACAATGGTGATGAGAATGACTCAGTAACTCTTGTCCTTTCAACTCATAAAGAAAAAATAACGAATGGTATTTTAACAGAATTTGATGAAGATGTAACTTTTATTCAGATGGAATACGATAATTTTACAGATACTTCTTCAGGAGATCCTATTTTCCAACATACCTTAAATTTCACTTATAGGACATTATACTTCACAGCAAATAATTCATATGGCTGGGATTCCTGGTCTAATGATGTTTTAACAACAAATATAAACATTTACGAAATCAACAACGGATTCTATTTCGAGTCAGAACCTTCGATACCTGACCAAAAATATACTGACATTGATAATGTAGAGTTTACAATCAAAGCTTACAATTCAACAATAAATGAAACCTATGGTGTCAGTTATTATGTTGTTGAGAGCGCAGATAATGATACAAGAATTGTTGAATGGATAGAAATTAATGGAACTTTTACCACAGAGTATAATGAAACGGTAATTGAAGATTACAACACAACGGTAAGAGAATATAATTGTAGTATAGGAATATATAATGCAAACAACATTATCTACTATGAAAGCTACAATATTTATTATAATGAGTACTATAATGAAACAAGCGGTAGCTACCACACATTGCTTATTTATGACTCTCGTCCTCAACTATCCTTTTATCCATATAATCAAGCATATACAAACGATCCAAGTGTGACATTCACTTATGAAATTGAACTTGCTAGAGGAAATATTACAGAAATCCTACTTGATTTTGGAGATGGAACTCCAATTGCCAATTTAACAGATAATGAAGATAATTCAACAACACATGAATACAGTGCAATAACCGACTCCTATAATATAACTCTAACAGTGACCTGTTCGCTAGGCACAAACAATTCAGTTACTCATCTATTAACCCTTGACTTTGAAAACCCTGTAGTTAATATCATCAGCCCAACAACAAATAGTACAGTAAGTTATAATGGATACATTGAAATGTACTTCGATTGGGATGATAATTTAGGTATCAAGAAAGTATGGGTAGACTGGGGTGATGGAACAGTATGGAATGCTACAGGAGACAATTTTGCATCACATATTTATGCTTATAATGGAACCTATGAAGCAACAATAATGGTTGAAGATTTAGCAGGAAACATGTCAAACAAAACAGTTATCTTTTCGATAATTATCGAAATATCAATCTATTCAGAACCGACGCCATTTGCAACTTTTACCGTGATTACAGCAATCTCATTAATCGCATATTTTGGAAATAAAAAGAGAAGAATTAACTAAATTTCTTCTTACACTTTATTTTCAATTGGTTTTATTGAATGATTAGGTATGAGTTTACTCCTCTAAGATGAAAAGAACAAATCTAAAGAGTAACTTTTTTGTTCTTTTGCTTTTAAAGGAGGTATTTTCATTTGAAGAGTAAGGTACTTTCCATAGAAACTAGATTTAATATTCCATTTGATTGAAGATGGTAGCTTGATGTTGACTCTACAGTTTACCTTTTTATTCAATATCTCTAAGTCACATCCTTCTTTTTCATTAATGACGAAGTTGTGAGTGATATCATCTTGAGTTGTCAACATATTATGGTATGAACAAACATTGAGTTTAGATAAACTATAGAGAATCATTTCTCCATTATTAGCATTATTACCAGTATTCTTAAAATCGTACTTGATGTTAATACGCTTAGAATTGGAGTAGAGCGTGTATGTTTTTTCAAGCAGAATATTATGAACAGTAAAACAAGAGAAAGTGATAGCTGTACCTTCTTCATTCGTCACATATCCATTATTATACCACTCATGGAAAAGATTAAATTGTCCCAATTGTCTTTTAGAGATAATATCATGCATTAAACCATAATCTGGCTCTTGAGTAAAAGGATTGGTGACACGAGCTGGAGAAGGTGTCATCGTAACAACTTTACCTTCTTCTAAATCAATAATATTGCTTAGAACTCCTCCTTTAGTCTCAAAAGAACATAAAAGATCTCCTTCTTTAAAAACTAATTGAGAAAATCGTTTCGTTTTGAAGCTGAATTGAGGGATTGAATTTTGTTGGCTAGCATTAATCCACATTTCGAGTATTTTACCCACTAGATTCAGGTGATTAGTGCTATCCCAAATAGTAACAAAATTTGAGAAATTTACATTTTTAATATATTCACCGAAAATTGGAAAGCAAAAATTGTGTAGAGAGGTTAAGTAGAAATTATATGTATATGAAATTAAACTATCAAATTGTTTTCTGAAACGCTCTTGGACAATATCAGTTAGTTTCTCTTTATTTTTTAAGAAAATCATTTCTTTCTCAAACAGGGATATAAAATAATCACAAGTTGCTGATTTGTATTCAAATTCTCTTTTTTTCTTTAGATATGATAATTCGTAGGGAAGGGCGGAAGGGATTTCCAATTCTTCTATAGAATCTGTAATATTAGGAATCTCAGAAGGTTTAATATGTTTTATAGGAAGCTCAGCCAAAACAGATGTCTCAGTAAAAAAATTATCAAAATCAAATTCTGTTGGAAATTTAGGGAACTTTAAATCATTGAAATCTAAAGTCATTAGAGCTATTATATCATCATCACCTTCTTCTGAATAATTTAATGCTTGTTGAGCAAAACTGACGAAATTTTTAAATTGTCCTGACTTGAGATATTTTGAGAAGCGATCAGGGAATAAAGAGAAACCACTATGAAAGTTAAAAGAGGGTATAGCAATAATGTCACTGTTTTTTAATCTGTAAGGTCTAATATTGTCCTGCGAAGGAAGAAAAACAGGTTTGGTTGATAATGCTTGCTCTATTACATACCAGTCCATGATAACATACTTGCACTTGAAGTCCTCCAAAATGCTAATAACTCTATCATCCCAAATCCCGAAAGGAGGATAAAATCCCTTAATATATTTCTCTGGGTAGATTTCTCTTAAATATTGAAAAGAACTTTTCATTTGATGACTTAGATATTCAAGTTCATTAGGAGAAAAAGTAGGTACATAGTTTGAATAAAACGAGTCAGATAATTCAAGATTCTTGGTTAAACATAGCTTTGAAATATCTTTTAGGAAGGGTTCTTTATCCCATAAATTTGCAAAGAGAAAGAGAGAATTCATAGAAACGGTGCCACACAATTGAGGATTAGATTTAAACCACGTCAACACTTGATCACAAAGATTTCGCAAATCCTTTGTTATAGGCTCTAGAAACCAAGAGAAATTATAATGGGTTGACATATAGAATGTCATTAGGATAAAGAAATCTTGCTAATTTAAAAACAAATTCCTTTATAGGGGTTGACTAACTAGTACATTCAAAACATACCTAAGCATTAAGCATAACAATTAACAAAATATAGAAACTAAATTCTCATATTACACAGCGTATTGCGGTTCAATTCTGAAAAAATGTAAAAAGATACCTTTAAATACTTGGGTGAGAATAACCACTTGAGTAGTAACTTAACACGAGTGAAAAAGACGATGACGACACATACTTGTTTCAATTGCAGTTCCAAAGAAATAATAACAGATAAGGTTAAGGGAGAGTATATCTGCTCAAATTGTGGTTTAGTAATATCAAGAATTATTGTTTCGTCACCTGAATGGCGAGCTTTTACTGGAGCTGAGAAAGCTAGTAGAAGCAGAGTTGGATCCCCTATTTCTGCTCTTAAAGCCGATTATGGTATATCATCACAGATATGTGGTGGTAGTAGAGATATATTTGGTAACAAACTCAATCCTACTGTTGTCGCAAAAATGCGTAGGTTACGCTGGTTAAATAGGCGTGATTCAAGATCACATATCCGCAATTTACGCATAGCTTTACGAGAACTTCGTAGAATAGCAAGTCAATTAGAGCTATGTGAAGAGATTGCTGAAGCAGCTGCTACAACCTATAGAAAAGCGTTAAAAGCAGATTTGATCAGGGGTAGAAGTATTGAATCAATGGTTGCAGCTGCACTCTATGTTGCAGCTCGTCAGTATAATAACCCTATTATGCTCAAAGATATTGAAAAACAAATTAACGCAGACAGAAAAGTCATTGCTCGATGTTTCAGATTATATGTTCAAGAACTAAACATAAAACCAACACCAGTTAATCCAGCAATACTAGTAGCAAAACTATGTGATGAGCTTGAATTAACTACTCAGACACAAAATGAAGCTGTTAAAATACTAGAAGAGAGCAAATCTAAAAGATTAGATGTTGGCAAGAATCCTATGAGTATTGCAGCTGCGGCAATATATATAGCTGGAATAAGAACAGGAGAACGAAGAACCCAACAACAAGTTGCAAAAGCTGCAAAAACAACTCCAGTAACTCTAAGAAACCGTTTCAGGGAAATTGTTGATTCTCTTGAACTTGCTAATGTTGTAGTGAAAAGAGGTGCAGCATCCGCACCAGTATATGTTCGTGATCCTTGGAAATTCTAAGTGGTTTTCTTACCTTCGTAGAATTCTTGATTTATAGAAGAAATTAAGAGATTTTGTTGTTGTTTTTGTATTACGACGATGTTATTACTGTATTAATCTGATTTTAAGTCTTTGTGTACTTTTTCTGAATAGGTGTTAGTTTGGATATTAGAAGAGTCAAGAAAAAAGTGAAGAAAGATATTTCTTCTATTCCTGAAGAGTCAAAACGCATTCCTGGCGTAAAATTTTACTCTCTTCAAGATTTTGTTAAAGCAGAAAGGATATTTGAGGAAGTTTCTCGTGGGAATTTAGTCTTTCTAAATATTGAAAGAATTTCTAATGTCCCTGAACGGAAGATCGAATTTCTTAACTCCTTGAAACAATATTCATCTAAAATTAATGCTACCATTAAAATGGTCTCTTTAGAAACTCTTATGGTTGCTCCTGAAACTGTTCCTATCGAAATTCGTACTCTTTCATCGCAGATAGACGTTGACCAAGAAGAATAAGTTTAGGATTGATATAACTTCTTCATAAAGTTTCTTCAATTATTCTTTTTGCTTCCTTTAGAATATCTTTTGCTTTCTCTACTTTAGGTCCCCCACCGATAGCAATATCGCCGTTTCCTCCACCTGATCCTCCCACTATTGCAGAGAGTTTTTTCACTATATCTGATAAACTAATTTTCAATCCTTTACTTTTTGCACCGACAATTATCACTTTCTTCTCGTCATGAGTTACTAAAATACTCAATCCTTTTGGAATAGTTTTAACTGCTTCTGTTGCTTGGAAGATAAGTTCTTTTTGTCCACCTGAGGTGTTTCTTAGAATTACGTCTACATTTTTAATTTTCTCAACGTCTACTTTATTTGTTGAAAACTGCAATTCTGCTATGTGTTTATTAAGTGATTCAATAGTTTTCTTTTGTTGTTTCCACTCTTCAAAGAATCTTTTAACTGTTTGAGGAAGTTTTTTTGGTTCAACACTTAATATTAGTGAGCTGTTTTTCAGTAGTTTCTCTTGTTGTTGAACGTACTTTATTGCAGATTCTCCTGCTAAAATTTCCAACCGCACAATACCATCTTGGATTCTTTCGCTACTTGTTAATTTTATCAGTCCAATGTCACCGGTATTATCCAGATGAGTTCCACCACAAGCTTCGATATCCCAATCTTTGATTATTACAAGGTGTAATGATTTCCCTGGAACAACTCCACCTTGATATATTGAAAATCCGTAGGTTTGTTCAGCCTTATCTCTATCTAACTCTTCTTTTACGATACTTCTATTCTCCAGAATTATTTGGTTTGCTAGATGCTCTATTTTCTGGAGATCATCAAAAGAGATAGATTTGTAATGAGTTATATCTAATCTAGCTTTTTCTTCAGTTTTATCTGCACCTGCTTGCCAAATATGTGAGCCCAATACAGCTCTTGCAGCATTATTAATTACATGAACTGCAGTATGGTTACGCATTATTGCCATACGTCTGCTCGCATCAATTTTTCCTTGAATTATTGTATTTTCTTTAAGATTGCATTCCTCTTTTAATTCATGGATGATAGAAGCTCCTTTCTTGAAAACAGCAATAACTTCATACTCTTTTCCATTAACACAAATTAGACCTGTATCGTGGATTTGTCCTCCACCAGTAGGATAAAATAGAGTTTTATTGAGAATAAGATACTTTCCCTTTACAACATGAACTATTTTAGCTTCAAATTCAGAAGCATACACATCTTCATAGTACAAGGGTTCAGTTATATAATCAATGTCTCCTTCAAGATCTTTATCAACAACTTTCTTAGCTTTGTGGGATGCTTTTTCAGATTCTTGAAACTCATGTATACGTATATAGAAGTCTTCTGGTACGTGAATATTAACATCATATTCCCTTGCTATTTCTTTTACCATTAATGGGTTTATACCTCTTGTTTGGTATAATTCTGCAAGCGTATCAAAACTAAATTGTTCTTTCTTGTTCAGTAATTGGTTTACCAATCTTCGTCCTGATTTTTTAGTATCTTCATATCTTTTTGCTTCTAAATCTACTATTTTTAATATCTCATCCAAATGTTCCCCTACTCTAGGATATGATACAGAGAGAAGCTTTGTTTGAAGTTCAAATATTTTAGGTATTGAAAATTCTAGCTTAAAAAGTTCTTTTAAAGCTAGAATCCTTCGTAATAATACTCTTAAATTGTATCCTCCTCCCACATTGGAAGGGATAGCTCCATCGGCAATTGTAAGGGATAATGTACGCGCATGATCACCTATAGCATACATTGCTTCTTGTGGACCTAACTTATTAACCATTTCTTCATAGCTCATTCCTAGCTTCCTTGCCATGCCTATTCTAGCTTGTTTCAGATTTTTAACTTCCTCAACTGCTAATAATCCAGCAAGTTTACTGTACTCGATTAATAGTTCATGGTCTGCTTTGTAACCACTTTCTTTTTGTAGATATGTTATAACCTCAGGAAATATTGCTTCATAAATTGTAGGCGTACCTTGAGTAAACCATGAAACACGATCTAGACCCCAACCAACATCAATTACTTGCATATCGAGTTTTTTTACAATGCTATTTTCAAATCCATATGCGATGAATACATTATTTACTAATTCAGTACCATAAGCCATTGCTTCGAGATTAGGTCCAAAGTTACCTCCTCCAGTCCATATACCCTCAGAATACGTAATTTCTTCTGGTTTGAGTCCTAATTCTTCAGTAAGATATAAGAAATTTAAATCAATGCACTTATCCTTCCAATATCCACCTGTTAGGCGTGCTGAATTGAATGAGTGCTGTCCAAACATTACAAAACTTGTTAGATGTCTTGCTGTTTTTCCGATGTTATCGATATCAGAAAATTCCCCACCTGTTCTGATACAATATTGTGGTATTACTAATGGATTTGCGGGTGGATCAATAACACCTTCCAAAACCCAAGGTTGAAATGCAGCTATAGAGGCTATGGTAAAATCCATGTCTGCTCGCCAACGGGAAACAACAGGATAATCTTTAACTAGTGAATGCCCATGTTTAACGAAGAAATCTGTAAGACTCTTAATAGTTTGATCAAAAGAGAGGTTTTTACCCTTCTTATCTAGAAATTTATACCCACCAGAACATATTGTATCTCCACAGGTTTCTTGATCAGCATTTAATGTCCAAAAGTGATGATTACATTTAGGACACTGCTTTCTAATGAAGCCTTTTTCTTTGAATAGTTCAACTTCATAATTTTCTCGTTGAAAGCGCTTCTTCAGTTCTTCTTTCGTTAGCGACATTGTATCTCTGAAAGCAAAAATTGAACAAAATATAAAAAAGTTGTTTAACTTGTTATCTTTCAAGGTTTTACAGAATACCACCAGCAACCGCTGGTAGGATTAATATTTTATCCTCTGGTTTTATTATAGTTTCCAAAGAAGGAGCTATTGATCCATTAATTACAACAATCAAACCTTTTTCAGGTAAATCATTTTTAGCTAATAATTCTGCCACTGTAATTTCTTGTTCTGGAAAAATAGTTAGAATGACTCCTTTCTGTGAATAACTTTTTTCCATATGAATAGATAGTTAAAAAAATTGATAAAGGTTTTGATGATTCTACTATTTATTCTTCAGTTTTTGGAAGACACACAGCCAGAGCTAGTTCTAAGCACCATTTATTTTAATGCATCCCACACATTTGGAGCTGAATCTGGGTAAAATGACTTAATATCCATAATTACGACCGCAAGTTGTCCTGTGTTTCCATGAATGGAATACGGCATCCGGCTGACTCTTCGAGTATCCATTGTAACTTTACGATCTATTCGAGGATACCTTTTTAGGATAATTTCGTGTGACAATTTATTTCTAACTGTTTGATTGCTTGGGATAATTAAATTATATGTCTGAGCATCGAACTCAGAGCTTGTTTTCACTCTTTGAATTATATCTTTTGCCTTTTTCTTAGCTATACCTATTTCAACTAGACTTTCTTCTGAAGAATGAAGCAAATAGGATTTCGCAATTATAGAATAAATACGATTCCTCAGTGGTTTTGCTTCGTTGGGAATTTCCTCGATTGTTTGAGTTCTTTTTTGGTCATGAACCATCGTTAAATAGTTTAAAATAGCAACTCTTTGAGCTTGATCAAAGCTATTTGTGATTTTATCCTTAATCCAACCATGCACCCCTCTTCTTCCTGAAAATAACCAAGTTATATCTGTAAATCCAAAATCTTGTCTCATTGTTTCATCTATGAATAGCACTGTATCCTGAACAAGAGACCAACATTCAGTACAATATGCGTAACCTTGACAACCACACGTTCTAACAAGATCAAAATCGTTTATGTCAATATCATAAATGAATTCCCGGAATTTCCATTTTATCTTCTGTATTGGAGAATACCTTGAAGGCGATTGCTCATAAACAGCACCTACATAGGCGTGTTTTACAGACCTTGTAGCCATAAATTCCCTTAATGCTTTAGTGTTTTCAAAAGAAATATTTCTTATGAATCTATCTTCTCCAACTACAAAACCGAATTCTCTATTTTTAAAATCAGATAATCCTATAAACGCCATGAATTTATCCAATGGGAATTTTGTTCTATAGAACTCCGAAATTATTTCTGGTGTTAATTCTTCATTCATTTTTTTCACCAGATTGCTTTTCTTTATCTTTTGTCACATGAAACCGTTTATACGCTTGAGTGCTGTACTGAACCATATGGTTAATTCTTCCACTTCTTATAGTCCAACCAGTATGAAGCTTAAAATATCTTGCACATGCGGATTGAAAACGATTATTCACAATTATCTTAGAAATATCATCAATTGAAGAATCTATCATTTCTTCCTTTTTGTCTTTGAATCTGATCTTAATATCTTCTGAAATATCCTCTAGTTTTTTATGAGCAAAATAGCAATAATAACCATCTATACATGTCTTACATTTAGGAGATCTATAGTCCACACCTCCTCCTGTTTGACCGTATATATGCCTTATTTGGTATCCAATGCGATTTACAAAATCATCAAAGGTTATACCAACATTATCTACTGATGTTTGATACCAAAATTTCAGCTGTTCATCTATTGGCATACCAACTTCTTTAAGAAATGTCCCTAATTGCCAATTTTCGATATGGGCTAAGTGCCCCTTATCACGAAGAATTGTTACAAGGTCTAGAATGCAAGGAGGATAACAGTCAACTTGGGTGTAAACTTCTTTACTTCCAGCAAAACCGAAATCAGACAAGGAACCTCCCATGCGTTTGGATTTCGCTAATTCGGTAATTTTTTGAGTTACAGGTTTAATTGTATCTGCTAAATTAGGATCTTCATCCACAAAAACAGCTGATTTTTTGATTACTTCAGAAATCTGCTTTTCAAATTCTCTTTTGACAGTTAACCTTATTTCAGATATCCTAACAACAGCCCATCCTTTGTAAAGAAGAGCCTTCTTTGCAGATATAACAGAGGGTATTTTATTGAATCGTATGGCTATTCTTTTGTACAAATCTCTTCTTGTTGCATCAGAGTATTTTCTTACTCTTCTACTTGGTACATCTGCAAGATTAAACTGTCTATAGAGATTAATTTGATAGAATTCGTTAAGCTCTTGTATTGTTTTTACATTTTCTTCTCCATAGAGGTCTTTCAGAACATTTATTTTCTCATCGAAATTTATGCTCGACATAAAACGAAATTCGAATAAATCACCCTCTACTTCTACAAGCCATCCTGAAATACGTTGATTTGTCGAAGCGGAAAGGCGAAGTAGAAAATGACCACCAATCTCTTGTACTTTAACTATATCCCACTCCTCATCAGAAATCCAAGTGGGACGGTTGATTATCCAAGGATCACCCTTTATAAAACGATCAATTCTTTTATCTGCATACTCTATCCAATTTTTAACATCTACAGTAATCTCACCGGGTTCTTTGAGAACATACCAGTCAGGGAGCTCGATAGACATATTATTGTTCCTTATTTTTAATCATATCAACACTCAAGACTACTTATTAAAAAATTTCTCTAAAGTTCTTTGTTCACAGGTAATTTTTCTAATATTAGAGATTTTCACTCCTATTAGCCTAATCTCACTTGGTTTCACATCCTTATATTCTAGAAGTAGTTTTTTGATTGCATCTCTAACATTCATTTCATCATTGCAATAACATGGAATTGTATGACTTCGAGTATCTGTTTTGAAATTTCTAAACCTAATTTTTAATGTAATAGTACGATATTGCATATTCTTTTTTTGAGCTGAAGAAACAATTGTTTTAATAGAATCATTTAGATAATACCAAACATCGTTCCACTTTGTTAATGGGTTGAAAAATGTTCTTTCATCACTAATTGATTTACGATCTCTTTTAGAGAATTTATCATCACTCATTTCTTCTGTATTATAACCATTAACTAATTTCCAAAGCCTTAACCCACTTTTTCCCCAATTATGAACAACTTTAGACAAAGATAAACTCTTCAAATCTCCACAAGTGTAAACACCTTCTTTATTAAAAGAACTCTCTGATTTTTTCCCTACTCCAGGGATAATAGATATCTTTAGAGGGGCTAAAAAATCCACAATTTCAAAAGGTTTCACAATCTTCAATCCATCCGGTTTATCCACTCCAGAAGCTATTTTAGCTAATATTTTGTTAGGTGCTAGACCTATTGAGCAGGTTATTTTTTCTGAAGCATAAATATCATCTTTAAGTTCGTATGCTAATTTTTCAGCTTCTTCATAGTCAGATACTATATCAAAAATATCTAAATATGCTTCATCTACACCGGAAACCTTTATTTTTGGAGAATAATAACCAATTATCTTCATAATATTTTTTGAAACCTTACTATAAAGTCCATGTGTGGATTTAATAATTCTAACTTCTGGACAAAGCTTTACAGCTTGTGATATGGGCATACCTGAATGAATTCCAAATTTTCTAGCTTCATAAGAACAAGTTGAAACTACACCTCTCTTTGTTATTGGATCTCCACCTATTATTATTGGTAATCCCTTTAACTTAGGTTGTTCTCTTATTTCGACTGAAGCAAAAAACGCATCTAAATCCATATAAAGAACTATAGAATTAAAATTGAGCTCTTTCTCAGTAACAATAGGAATGGGATTCTCCAATATCATAGCTATAAATTAAGATTGATTTTAATATAAAAAGGTAAAAAATTAGAAGGAATTATTGAAGGATGTTTATTTCCTTCTTTTCCTTATTATTATACTTGCTAAGCCAGATACCATAATAGCTGATATTATAATTATGGGGCTACTAAATCTTACAAATTCATTTATTGATTCAACTGATACTACACCGGGAGAGGGTGCCAATAAGTGAAAATCTTCATTACAGTTGTTAGTATCAGTTTGAGCTGGATCCCTCTGAAGAGTGGTA
>JAUVXQ010000097.1 GCA_030603505.1 Candidatus Heimdallarchaeota archaeon
CCAGATTCAGCGTTTGTTGAATATGGAGATACAAGAAAACCTAATTTCTCTTCAGTATCACACACTAGATCGAGAAATGATCTTGAATAATATGGGGTTTGAGTATAGGTGTAAGTTTTAATTGTATCATTATCTGCAAAAATTACGCTTAAACCATCACAGATACTGGTACTTTCATTAAATGTTGCTACAAAGATTTTCCCTAAGATAGGATAATATTTAACGAGTCTGGAATAATCATTAGGAAGTCCATCACTTGTAGTATACCATCTTGTAGAATTTTCCGAAATATCAATTTTATAGACTCCTACTGATGTACCAATGAAAGCAAATGATTCAGAAGAATTAACATCGACTGTAAGCATTTTTACACTTGGAGCAGGAGGATTATAACCGCTAATATCTACTTGTCTATCATTAATTGGATCATAAACAATCAATCCATGAGACTGTGTTACAATCCAAGCGTAGTGAGTAAATGGGTCTACATCTATAAAATCACCTAATTCAAAATTTGTTGCAACTCCTGTTAGAATTGGAGTAGCTGAAAGTGGTGTAATGGAATAGTTTACAACATCTACTCCTTGTACTGAACCTATGTACAACAATTTAAGGTCCTTATCAATTTCTATGTTTTGAATTTGAACGTCAGTTAAACCTATCTCATCTGTATAGATGGTCTGATTAGTCAAATCATCTAATTGTATTAGTGCCAATCCTTCTGGAGCATTTGTAAAAATCAAATTATCTTCTTCTGATATAGCCAATGCAACGTGACCAGGAGGACCAAATATGTGGTCAAATTCTGGTGTATCAACATTGAATGTGACAGCATTATCTTTACTGGATTCAAAGATAGCTAAATTTAAGTTTGATGAATTAATGAATAAAATCGAAGAAAGCATTAAGAATAATGTAACTAAAGTTAACTTCTTTTTCATACTGTGTCATATTTTTCTAAAAATATAAATTGACTCTTTGAGGCTGGATAATAATTCTCACTTTTCTGATAATAGACCTTTATCTATTAGGAATTGCTTATAATCTACATCCTTAATATATGATCTCAATTTAATTTCTATCTTGATAACGTTGGTTGCTGAACTAATGATTAGTTGATTATTATATATCCCTTGTTTGTCTATTCTAATGTGGAAAGATTTTTTATCTTGATTGAATCTTTGCTCGAATTCATCGTAGAGCAGCATTTTTTGTTCTTTTGAGAGTTTAGAGACTATATGTTCGAGAATTTTAGTAACTAACTTCTTATTACTGAAGGAAGTTACCACATATTCGATTGGATTTTCATATCCTCCCTCGAGTTCTTCTATAACTATCTCTGTTTCTTCTATAAGTTCATCAGGAATGAGATTTTCTAGTGCTTCCATATTCTTATCAAAATTTTCAGTAGCATGAACTGAAAAACTACATTCAACTTTGCTAATAGTGATGTCCATCTGATTCCCTTTTTTTTCTAAAAATTAGGCAGTAATGTAAAAAAAAGATAAACTAGAGGTCAGTTACCTCTTCGTCCATGTCTTCTTAAAGATGGTCTGACTTTTTCAGCACCAGTTCCTTTTGTTCGGAGTCCCCTTGATTTCTTACCTGCACTTGTCAATCCACGATGAACCCTTCCTCTATGAACTGGGTTCTTGAGATAAACTATGTCATCGCCACGATATTCTTTAATTGAAACCCAGCTAGTTCTTGGATCTTTTGCAATAACAGGATGCTGAGGATCTATTAAAATCACTTCAAAGAATTTGTGTCTTCCATCTTGACCTACCCAATAAGAGTTTAGAACTTCGAGATTGGAATATCTTCTTGCTACTCTTTCTTCGGCTATGAGCTTAATGCTTTTCTTAGGAGTTATCTTGTTGACATCCATATTACGAGACTTTCTTCCTCTTACAGGTCTTTTCTTTCTCCTTCCTCCTCTCCTAACTTTAGCTCTAACAATTACATACCCTTGTTTAGCCTTATAACCAAGAGTTCTTGCTCTATCAAGTCTTGTTGGTTTTTCAACTCTTTCAGTAGCTCCCTCTCTTCTCCATTGAATAAGTCTACTTCGCATAAGCTCCTTAAACTCAGGAGTTTCGCGATTTCTCCAAAATTCGCCAATATACTTATACATACTTTTAGTCATGATAATCACCTAACGATTCCCGGGTGGACATCTCGTCGGTATGTTCCCAAACAAAGAATTAGTTTTAAAAGTTGTGATTTTGATGATTTTTTATTAAAAGAATATATAAAGAACGTATTCCCTCTTATTTTGATTGTATATGGCTGAATCAACTGATACCAAGAGCTTTGATTTTACTTATGTCATAGTATATACTTCAGCAATTTTAGGCGCAGTAGTTGGAGGTTTTGCAATCTGGTTGTTTATTTCAGTATTCAAAGGTGGAAATTTCCCATTTGTTACCAATGACAGATCTGCATTTATTGCTCTCGCAATTGTAGGAACTACAATGTGTGCATTGGTTTACCCAATCAGGGCTTCATTGTTTAAGAAATTTAAGTGGCTAAGCCCATTTACTTTATCAGCAATATTTCTAGGTACCTTGATTGTTCTATTTGTTATTCTATACCTAACAAATTTACTTAATTCAATTATATCAAGTGATAAAATTGCTATGATTATATTAGGTTCAATTATTTTATTGAAATGGATTTTGGCTACTGTAAGCTTGTTTGTACAGAAAGAATAAGCTTGGGGTTTTTATATCTAAAGTTCTATTTTTTATGAATAAAAATGCCAAGTATCTTGGAGAAATTACGCATATTGGGTGAAGCAGCTAAGTATGATTTATGCGCATCTACAGCTTCTCCTCGAGTACATACACAAGGATCAATTGGTAAGGCTGTATCTACAGGAATCTGCCACTCTTTTCTTCCTGATGGTCGTTGCATAAGTTTACTTAAAGTATTAATTACTAATCAGTGTATACACGATTGTGCTTACTGCATTAACTCGACGAAAAATAGAAAACATTTCAAACATCCAGTTACTTCATTTGAGCCTGAAGAATTAGCAAAATTAACAATTGGATTCTACATAAGAAATTATATTGAAGGACTGTTTTTAAGTTCTGGAATAGGTAAAAGCGCAAACTGTCAAGCTGAAATAATACATGAAGCTCTCCATGTCTTGCGGAATAAATATAAATTTGATGGATATGTCCATGCTAAAGTTCTTCCAGGTATTGGCAAGGATGAACTTTTTAGAATCGCAGAGTTAGCAGACCGCGTAAGTATAAATGTTGAATTGCCAAACAAATCTCGTTTCAGTGAAACTTGTTCTACCAAAGACTTCTATTCTGATATAATTAAAGTAACTAAATTTCTCCCAGAAATGAGGAAAAAAGGAGAAATTCCTGCTGGATACACGACTCAATATGTAATAGGAGCAGCTGAAGAAACCGATAAGGAAATTTTGGATACTGTATTTGATTTTTATACTGATGATTGGGATTTCAGGAGGCAATATTACTCTACTTGCCTTCCTTTGGAGGAAAAAACTCAACCATATCCCCGTTCCTATTTCCTTAGAGAGCACAGATTATATCAGATTGATTGGTTAAGAAGAATCTATAAGTTTTCGCCTGAAGAGCTTATGAGTGTTATAAATGATGATGGTTTCATTCCTCTAAATATGGATCCAAAAGTTACTCTTGCAAGGAAGAATGCTGAATTTTTCCCAATTGATGTAAATAATGCAAACTATAGTGAACTTATGAGAGTACCTGGTATAGGTCATACTTCTGCCACAAGAATTCTAAAACTGCAACAACAAGGAGTGAAACTTACTAAGAATCAACAACTGAAATCAACTGGTGTTGTTTTAAAAAGAGCTCTACCATTTCTTAAAATTGGTTCAAGGAAACAGCTTACTTTGGATAATTTTGGAACTTCCCAAGGAGGTGTTTAGGAATTTTGTTTGTTTGTAATTTATCTGCAGAAGAATATGTCCAAGCAGCAAGTTACCACAAGGATTCCAATAAAAATTCAATCGAGAAAGCTGAACTCTTATTGAAATCAAAATCATTTGAGATCACTACAGGTTGTTCAGATTTAGGGAAATTAATAAAAAAAAGAGGAAATGCAGTTCTAAGAGAAGTACATCTTCTATCAGCTTATATGCGACTTAAACCTTATTCAGAAATGGTATTAGTAGGCGAGTGTAATCCTGAGCATGATACTTGCTATTTAATAACCAAGTCCTTAGCTAGACGATTTGATAAATTCATTGTTATTGTTTTCACTGAGAGTATTTTTTCTGTAGCAACAAACAGAAGAGACCTTCCTACATTTCCACAGTTTAGTGGTAGTTCTAAGGATGAAGTCATAATCAATGTGCGAGAATATGCAAAAGAAACTATAAGAGATAGTTTTTCTGAGGATATATTTCTAGAAGATGGTGATTTTCTTTGGGAGAATTATTATGAGACTCAGTTCCTTGAGCAGAGATTGAATGTTAAACTATTTCATAAATTTATTCCTAAATATACTTTAAAAAAAGCAAACATGAAACTTGAAAAAGAATTTTATGAAAAGGTTGTTGAACAACGTAAAGAAAAGCATACCTTAGATTTCTTTTTTGATTAAATATTCATATCTCTAGAACTAAGTGATAAAGAAAAATTCAAAAGAAGGACAACCTATTGATGATTGATTATAATGACATCTTTTGGAATTCATCAAATTGGTGTAGTAAAAATAGAAAAAGAAGCTTGTTATATTGAGATATCTCAGCTATATACTACTGGTTTACGTCATATTGAGCAATTCAGCCACATTTACGTCTTATGGTGGATATCGATGAGAGATAATCCTTCGGATAGATCTAAGATGCTAGCAACACCCCCTAAATTGAAAATTTCTATAGAAACTGGCGTCTTTTCGTCTAGAAGTCCAAATCGACCCAATCCAATTGGTTTGACCAAAGTAAAACTACTAAGGGTAGAAAATAATAAACTGTACATAGATAGGATTGATGCGATTGATGGAACACCAGTTCTAGATATTAAGCCATATTTACCTGGAGATAGCGTTTCTGTTGATGAAATTAAACTTCCAGAATGGTTTGACCCCTTGAAGGAAGAATAAGGTTTAATTTCTTTCTCTCTCTTTTTTTGAGTTTTTATAAGATTATTTGGAAGCATTCTTGATATTATGCAGAAAAGAGCTCAATATTCTAACAATGCATTTTTTGATAAAAGTAAAGTCATCATTATTACTGGGGCCTCCTCAGGAATTGGTAAGGCTGTATCTCTAGC
>JAUVXQ010000123.1 GCA_030603505.1 Candidatus Heimdallarchaeota archaeon
GGCAATACAAAGCAAAATTATCTGAACCAAAAACACCATAGGAGGCGTTAAGTAGTACTTTTAGAGAAGATTGTATGACATCACTAAGTTTTCTTTCTTCTTCGCTTAACGATGGATCTTTAGCTCTGTCTTTGAACCAGTAAACTCTGATATCCCTTATGAATCCAATTAGCATGGAACTTATACCCACATGCTTTTCACATATCCAGTGACTGGTTTCTGGTATTTTGTTCTTCTTGCACTCAATATGATTACAATTCAAAGTTTCATAGGATAGATTTCTAGTTTTTATGATGGAAGGATAGAGACTAGCAAAATCCATTACATGAACATCCCACCATACACCAACTTGTGGATCTATTACAATGGCTCCTTGATACTTCTTTCCTTTAATGATGGCTTCAGTTGATGTACCTCCCTTTAATTGAAGAATATCCTCTCTCCTTGGGATTAAATAATTTCGGAGTCTGTGTTCAAAGTACATCCAATTCTGGATCCATATACTAATACTTGATCGAGTAAAATCATCTATTGGCATTTTTGTAATTCGAGAAAGCATTACTATTAAGTTAATTACTTGATCATTATTGAAACTGGTTAATTCAAAGGTTATTTCAGAATCTCTTCCATTGTATTCAATAAGTTCTTCCAAATCCAAGTCCCAAATATCTTTTTCAAACTTAAGTTTCTCCTTGCCTAGAATTGTTTTTCCAAGTTCATCAAGGGTTACTCTGTCGTAAACACCTCCAAATGCGTAAATTCGAATGGCGGGTTGTCTAAAAAATCTATATAAATCAAGATGTATTGAATGGGAAAGGTAAACGTCCTGAGATCTTGTTCGTACAAATGGATTCAACTCTTCATCAATTTCAAGTTTTTTCGCTCTGTTATCTAAATACAAGAAATCAAAACTATCCCCATTAAAGGTAATAACAATAGGATATTTGCTCATTTCATCAAAAACAGCTAGAAGCAACTCTTTCTCATCATCAAACTCTTTAACCTTTATTGAAATTTTACTTTGATCTATTTGCTTTTTTTCTTCATTAAGCACAAAAACAGTAGTTTCTCCTTCTTCATTTATTATGCCTATTGAGATTACTTTTTGTTTGGCAGCATGAGGATTAGGGATTTTATTTTTTTCACTCTCAACTTCTATATCCACTGAACACCTGCTTATTTTGGGAATAGGAGCAAAGAATATCGGAAGATATTGCTCTAATAATTGCAAAATTTCATGAGATTGTCCTTTAAAAATATCAAGTAAGTTGTCTTTAACTTCATTGGGTATTTTAGGTTCCACTCTTTGTAGTTTGTTGTTTTTAACTTCATAGAACAACCCAGGGACTAGTCCATTGTCATAGATATAATTCAAATGATATCTAATGTTAGCCTCAAAAGAGGGTCTGATTTTTTCCCTATAACTATTATTTCTCCTCCCCCCAATTGCTAGCGGATTTGTTGCAGTTACCTTTGTTAGAGTTAATTCTTTTTCATTAAGTAGGCTGTGTTTTTTAATAACCTCACAACCGATAAACTCTTTTTCATATGCAAGTTTTTTTTCTACTTCAGTTTTACTTAATGTAGTGAGTAAATATGGCAAGTGGTTTGTTGTATCATACCATCTGAAAACTTTACCTTGTTCTGGGTTGAACAGTTTTACATATGCTTTCTCTTTTTTACCATCATATTTTACATCAATAAGATAGGAAGGGGGTAGATTTTCAGGAGCAAGGTGAACATAACTGCTTCCCCTTTCTCCAAATGATTCCTTCTTCGAGTTATAAGCTGGTTTTTTATTTGTGTTCAGAGAAGCTCCTTTAGTTGAAGTTGATTCTTTATTGTCTTTTGTATTGATTTGTGAACTCGAATCTCCTTCTTTCTCATTATCAAAATCTGCTTTGTTTGAATCTTGAATAAAACTCATTAGATTTTTGTGAGAATTATTATTATCATTTTTCACTATAGATCTGCCTACTCTTCCATTTTGATGCTCATCTCTAAATTGCACACTAGCTTTATTGTTAATTGAAGATATCAAATATATGCTTTTACATTATTTATATTCAAACCAATTTACATATTCCAATTTATAAATATGATTTTATCCTCTAATATTTTATTGGGTTTAAATATAAAAATCAAGTGTAATTTGTAGGAAGAAAGCTGATCATTCAATTCTTATAATAATTTCTATAAAAGCACCTTCAACTGATTTCAAGATACTAAGAAATCATAACATTTATTTCCCTTAAAGGCACTTTCTTCCCACTAATTTTATTTAATACTAATTTTTGATTATCTCATGAAATCAACAATTGATAAATTGAAAAGGGTACACTATCTTAAGCTTGAGAAAGGTGATAATATACTAGAAAGCATAATTTCCTACTGTAAAGATAACGCAGTGTCATCTGGAGCAGTCCTTGGAATAGGCGCGGTATGTAACCCCTCTTTAGGTTATTTTGATTTAGAAAAAAAAATCTATTTTCAAAATGATTATGATTTTAATGCAGAGATACTTAATTGCAGCGGTAACATTGCTAAAAACGCTGAAACTGGGGATTACATAGCACATTTACACATGTTAGTTGGTGATCAAAAAGGAAACACCTTTGGTGGACATCTATTACCTGGTAACAAGATTACTGTTACAGGTGAATTTGTAATTTTTGAGACAGAAACAACACTTACTAGAACGCTAGATGATGAGTTTAAATTATTGCTACTTAATATGTGATAATGACTCATTATTCTCTTCGTAATTTTTGAGTTCCATGAAATTGCTCATTTTTCTTCTTCTCTACCAATTCTTCCATGAGTCGAAAAGATAATCCTCTAACAAACTTTTAATAAGGCTAAATGAGTTTATCTTATTAAAAATAGCATCGTGATTATAGTGTCAGATATACTTCAGGAAATACTAAAGAGCGGAGCGATATTGGTTATTGATCCAACAGTCATTCAGACAAATCCTGATGATTTTTTGGATCATTATGGACATATGGTGGATGCCATATCATTGGTTGCAAAAGGAAGATCTGGTTTTACTTTCTACCAAAGCAATAGTGCTCCAAAAGATAAAACAAACGGTGTCTTCTTTCATTCATTTTGTACAATTGCAGACAATATGGGAATAAAAGTGGATGCGGTTACTTATGTTCATGGGGATAGTTTTCTTTCTCAAAACACTGATTTTCAACTAAGTAGTAGCGATGGGGCTACTATTGCTTCATATTCTTGTCCAAGCCAAGAAAATTTGGTGAAATATTCAGCAGCTATAGCATCAGAAATAGCACAGTACCCAATAGAAAGTTTGGTATTAGACGATTTGATGTTGGCAAGTAAAAGAACTTGTTTTTGTGATAGATGCAGGAGATTATTTGCGAGCAAGAGGAATATTGAAAGAGATTTCAGTTTTGAATATCTTGAATCCAGAGACCTAATGGAAAATTGGAATGATGAAAGGTCTACTTACATTAATCAAACATTAAGAGAAATCACAGATACTGTGAAAAGCATAAAGAACATCGATATTTCCTTTGTATTAAAAGCTGATAAAGAAACTGGTTTTATTACTGGAGCTAATGAGTTCTTTGGTCAAAATATCACAGAATTAGCAAAGATTACAAACAATATAATCATCCATGTGAATCCATGGAGTGAATCTTTTCCTGCTAAAAAAAGTCCTGAGTATCAACATCTGGTAAGTTCATTTTCTATACTAAGTGAGTATTCTCGATCAGGGATAAAGCCATCTCTATATTTCTGGAACATTGATTCGAAAGAAAAACTTGATGTTACTATTCAGCTGAAAGATGATTTAAAAGTCGATAAAATTTACTTAGAGCCTTCATTACCTCATGATTTCACTAAACGAAGAACAATTAATTTAGGGTTTTAAAAATGAGCCTTGAGAAAGCAATTGAAGAAATTAAAACGATGTTTTGGGGTGTTCTAAAGGGTAAGTTCAACCCAGAAGAAGAGGAGGATGTTAAAACGCATCTTATAACAAATCTAGCTACTCTTTCCTCATATGTTAAAACTTGTTTACCTCCAGATCAACAAAAAGAGTACGAAAAACATTTTTCAACTGCTAAGGATATTCTTCTGAAATTCGACAGTGCAGGACCTTGGTTTAGAGAACTACCTGAAATGATTGATACAGTTTACAATGTGATTACATATGCAAATATGTTACAAATAGAATATCATAGATTCAGTGGTGCTGAAAATGATACATTACAGTTCATTAATGCAAAACTTGAAACGTTAGAGCTTAACATTAATTCTATTCGTGAAGAAACAAAAAAACTGAAACAACAAACAGCAGCCTTGTTACAACTCCAAAGAAGCAATATTCAAATTACAGAAATTGAACCATCAAAACAGATTCCTATCAAGCAAAACGAGAAAAAAAAC
>JAUVXQ010000108.1 GCA_030603505.1 Candidatus Heimdallarchaeota archaeon
AATAAACATTTTGAAGAGGGGTAAGGGACATACCTCTTTACTTGTGGAGAACAGACCTCTATTCACTCTTACTGCTTCGGCAATCATCAGTGGACAAGTCTTTTCAATGAATCAAGAAACGCCTACCTTTAGGTAGGAGTAGTTCAAAAAGGTCTCTCCTCTAACAAATCGATAATCCTATCAGAAATTTCTAGATGAATCCAGTTTAGTAAAGCAATGACTTCTTCCTCATAAAGCGCTTTATAATAGAAATAGCCTACTAACCAAAAATCACTCTCTCGTTTAGCTAATTGCTTAAGATACCAACCCTCTTGTAGTTCAAAAGAATTGATCTTATTTCTTTCAAGTCTTCTGTTTTCATTTTCTGAGAGAGCAGATTTAACAAAAATTTCACTATCAATTGAGAATGCTGTTAGTAATTCTGAGAAAAGAGCAACACTATTTTTCTCTCTTAACTCATCTCGCGAAGAGATAGCATATACTTTACCTTGGTCTATATCTCCTATGAACAAGTCAACTACAAACATTTTATCTTCTTCTTCTAAGTTTCTGAGTTTTTGTTTCAGTTGGTCTAGGAAGACTTTTTCAAGCTTTTCTGCAGGAAAAATTTGCGTATATTGAGCTATTTTCTGTACTTTCTCCATAACCTCGCTAGGTGGGTCAAATTTCTCATATGAGATATAGGAAGAAAGAATTTCGAATATTTTTTGACCTCTCATCTCTAAATATTCATTGTTTTCATATATATCAGTAAAAAAAACAAAACGCAGTGGATTAGTTTCTCCAAGAGGAGAATAGAGATAGATCTTTATTTCTTCGAGTGATGCATTCACTAGTCCTTTTTCACTTGATGTACATTCTTTTACAAAAGTATTTAACGCACAAATCATAGGCCAGATTAATTCTTGACTAATTTGCAGAGAATTGTCGTGATAAATAGTACGACCTAGGCCTGTTCCAATATCCATAAAAGAAACTAAATGTATCATTATTTAGAGATTATATCCGTTCTTCATAAAAATATCTCTAGTGTTTATTGTGATTTTTACTTGAATCTTATTTGATAAACTTGAAATCTTTAGAATGGTTAAAAAATTCTGTTTTCCTCTTTTAGGGCTTTAAATGATTAGAATAACAGATTTTATTTTTGTAAAGCTAAAAAGAGGTCAAAAAAGACATTTTTTATATGGTTGAAACGAATAGCGATTAATATAGGTGATTACTATAAACACGGAGTTTCTTATTCTATTAATTATTTTTTGTGTATTCATGCTCCTTTCTGTCCTTGGTACATGGCTTAATTTGGAGAAGTATGGTTTTTTATTCTTCCCTCTTGGATTCATTTACAAAACTGAATTTTTCAACAAAATATTAATCAAAATAGCAGATAGGGGAAAAAAACTACATGAAGTAGTTTACAGAATTGGTAAAATCCTAGCTTTGGTAATTACTGGAGTGTTAAATATTTACTTCATCGTTAATCCATTTCTTTTGATGTTTAGGTCACCATTTGGTATAGGACTTAGACTTATAATTCCTGGAGTTACTATTGATCTGAAAACTGCACTTCTCTTTATAATACCAATAATTTTTACTTTAATTCCCCATGAAATGGCTCATGCTATTATGGCTCGAAAAGAAGGTATAAAAATTAAATCTTCAGGTATTTTTATCTTGCTTATCCTTTTTGGGGGATTTGTAGAACTTGCAAAAGACAGTTTAGAGAAAGCACTTCCAAAGAAAAGAATCAAGGTTTACATGAATGGAGCCTCGATTAATGCAGTTTTTGCTGTAATATTTTTAGGATTATATTTTTTAACACCCGCTATATCCTTAATAGGTTTTAAACAAGCAGACGGGGTTTTAGTCACAAACGTCTATGAAGGTTACCCAGCGGATGAAGTTGGTATTCAGAAAAAAGATGTCATAATAGGCATGGGCAAATATAATGAGAGTTTACAGAAAATAGTTTACATCCCTGTTAATAGTGTTAAAGATTACAATTTGATTATTTTACAATTTGATAATAACAGCTCCTTATATGTCCAACTTCTTCAAAACGAGACTATAATTGTAACACCTACAATAATAGACCCTATTTCAGGACAAAATGTTTCAGATAAAGTATATCTAGGAATAAATATTTTCGATTACTATTCTCCAAGAGTCAAATGGTTATCGCCTATGATACCTTATTACTTGAATATTGAAGCACTATACACGTTGAATCTTTGTGTAATGGCGGTTTTTGTTAATATGCTACCATTGGGGATTACTGATGGGGATAAAATATTTAGAGAATATATGAATCTGAAATCAAAGAACGAGAGTAAGAAAAGAAAAATGTTATATGGTGTAAGAATCATTTCTGCTTTAATTATAATACTAAATATTACATTTACAATGATTAGATGGTAGTAAGAATGAAATGTACATTTTGTAAACGAGATGCTGTTTATGTTAGACCTTATGATAAATCAGCATTATGTGCAGTTCATTTTAACGAGAAAATCATTAGAAGAGTCCAAAAAACAGTTACAAAATATAAGATGTTTATGAGAAAAGGTAGAATCGCAGTAGGTGTTTCAGGTGGAAAAGATAGTATTGCTTTACTTGATATTCTTACTAAAGTTGAACATAAATTCCCTGAAAGTGAAATAGTAGCTATAACAATTGATGAGGGAATAGAAAGATATAGAGAAGAAGGAATGAAATTTGCAAAAAAGCATGTTGAAAGATTAGATTTGGAGCACCATGTTTTTTCCTTCAAAAAAGATTTTGGTTATGATTTAGACGAAATTATTAGAATTTTAGGGGAAAGAGGCAAAGAAAGGGAATATGGTGCTTGTAGTTACTGTGGAATATTAAGAAGAAAACTGCTTAACTTAGCTGCTAGGGAAGTAGGTGCTAATGTTATTGCTACAGGGCATAATTTAGAAGATGAAGCTGAAACAATTCTCTTAAATGTTATCAGAGGAGACACGTTGCAGTTAGGTAGATTGGATCCTCATCCACGTAAAATACATGAAACTTTAATACCCAGAGCTAAACCATTTAGACTCACTCCCCAAGCAGAAATCGTAATGTATTGTTATATAAACGATTTAGAATACCAAGAAATTCAATGCCCTTATGCTGTTGAAGCATTCCGGGGGATAGTTAGGGAGTTTATTTTTAAAACGCAAGAAAAACAGCCTATGTTGTGCTTTAGCATAGTTAGGGGGCAAGACAAAATAAGACCAGCTTTACAAACAATAGAAGCGACAAAAACACTTCAAAATTGTCAAAAATGTGGTGATGCAACAACAAATAATCTATGCAAAGGCTGTTGGTTAAAAGAAAAAATAGAAAACATTGAGCAATGAAAAGAAGGAAGAGGAGTAACTTAACCTGACTTTTGCCCACAGTTCATGCAAAACTTGTCATTTGATTTTAATTTTGCTCCACAGTATTCACAGAAACTAGAACTTGAGGTTTTTGATTTTTGTTGTGTGTAAGGTTGGCTTGAAGGTGTGTATGGCGAGCTAGAAGGGGTGTAAGGCTGTGAAGAATATCCTGAAGATTGGCTACTTCTTCGACTAAACGATCTAATTATGCCGAAGACAATAAGAATGAATATTACAATAAAACCAATGGGGAATATAGTGAATGTGAACCAGAAGAAATCTACATCTAAGACAATCATAATGATAACAGCAATAATAATTGGAAACA
Source organism: Candidatus Heimdallarchaeota archaeon (assembly GCA_030603505.1). The sequence continues at coordinate 3,715 of JAUVXQ010000108.1, forward strand.
GAAGGACAGATAAAAATCCACAAGGTGACCTTCTATATCTTCTATGACCATACCACCCATAATGTCTTCGATAAGGTCGTCTACCATAATATCTTCTCCTACCGACATAAGTTCGAGAACGAGAAGATGGTCTATATCCTCTACTACCCGAAAAACTAGTTCTTCTAAATGACCCGGAACTTCTGGATCTGGAACCAAATGATCTTGAACCACGCGAACCTATTGAACGAGATCTTCCACCACGAACAGGCATTCTAAGAAATTAAAGATTGAAGTTCAATATAAACTATTGCAAATAAAAACACCCCTATGAGCTTATCTTGAAAGCAATAAAAGCAATAAAAAAAGAAAAACTACATATAGTAGTTTATAGTAGTTTATTGAAATAAATTGATCTATTCAGTCTTGACAGTAAATACTTTGACTAGTTGTAGTAGGAAGATAGCTGCTAACAAGTATGCAATAAAAGCTCCAAAACACCACCAACCAGTTGTGGCGTTAAAAAATGCGTCATTCATTCCAAAATCTACTGCGTCGTCCAGATATGATACTGCAAGAAATAGTCCTATTACTGTCTGAATTGCTGAAATTATTTTATATCCTGCCATATATTCAACTTCTGACAAGTGTATAAAAATATTGTTGACATCTCATTGTGTGTTATTATTTTGTATTTAACTTGATTTTATGTCCATTTTAACAAATTAAAATAGCGAAAACAAAGTCATAAATGTTCATAGAGGAAAAAAAAATTGTTGAAACTGAAACCGATTATAGGGACCTACAGTTCGATTCCACATCAGAAGCCGTTTCTTACTCTTAAGCTCCACACCGATTGCTACAAGCATTATATATTGACCTTAGCGCTGCTTACTTCCGTACCTCACGCAGTTTGATCTTATCCTTTCTAACAGCTTCCTCCGAAGCTGCCTCTAGAATATACAATCCCATAGGTCGACGCTTCGACGCCATCTAAGTAAGGCGTATCAACCTCAATGAAACCTCAGCAGTAGCATTCACCCTGGCATATAGAGCATTTCCAGTGCAGGGTAGCCCTAGCTCCCCAGCTAGTCCTAACTACCGGTTCAGTTACTTACCCTATCTGATGAACAGTAAATTTAAACATTGCTATTTCTGGTTAGTAACGTAAAGCGAGAAAAGGATTTATTTCGGCAACAGAATTAACTCAACTAAGATCGGTTACACTT
>JAUVXQ010000058.1 GCA_030603505.1 Candidatus Heimdallarchaeota archaeon
TCTTTGACTGACATTCCTACATCATAACCTAAGGCTAACAAAGCTGTAAATGTTAACCCTCCTCCCAATAAGATGTTATCAGCTAAACCAATCATATTTCTAATTGCAGGAAGTTTGTCTTCTAGTTTTACTCCTCCTATAATTGCAGTTAAGGGTCTTTGAGGTTCAGCGATAGTACTAGCTAGGAATTTAAGCTCCTTAGCCATAAGAAATCCATAAGCTTTCTCATCAATATATTTAGCTACACCACATGTACTGGAATGCTCTCTGTGAGCTGTGGCAAACGCATCATTGATAAAAACATCCGCATGTAAAGCTAGTTTTCGAGAAAACTCTTCATCATTTTTATTTTCTTCAGAGTGGAAACGAGTATTTTCTAGAAGCAAAATTTGTTGTTGATTGAGTTTATTAGATAATGCCTTTACATCTTTACCAATGCAGTCATCGACTTTATAAATTCTATAAAGTGGAAGTAATTCACGTAATCTTTTAGCTACATTGTCCATTTTCAGAGAAGGAACAACTTTACCTTTCGGTCGTCCCCAATGAGACATAAGAATAATTTTACAATTCTCATTCAGAAGATAATAAATTGTAGGTAGTGTATATCTGATTCTCCGATCATCAGTGATATTACCATTTTCGTCCATTGGAACATTAAAATCCACTCTAACTAGAACTCTCTTGTTTCTAACATTGATATCAGTAATCTCCTTTTTTTCTTTGAATTTCAGTATATTAGACATATCTCGTTGTTCTTCTTTCAAAGGATTATCTTCTGTAATTAACAAAATTTACACCTTATCTATTAACAAATAATCTTTTGCTTTAAACTTTTATCTTTGAAGAAGACGAATATCCTAACTGTTGAGATAATCCGTTTCTGTAATAGAACTCAATCAATCACGTAATAAATAAAAAAAAAAGAGTAATTAGAAGCAACGATCAACTGCCGATGAACCTTTTTCTTTGTACTCGTCTCTGGTTACCCACAATTTGCGATCAAAAAGGATATCAACAGATGCTAGAATTGATCCACCAATCCATCCAGAAAATTCCCCATTTGTTGATAAGTTAACGTTGATTTCAGCTGTCTTTTCATGAGCTACGCTTCTTATTTCCTTGGTAAATCTTTCAAGTAAACCTTCATACATTGAAGCTCCTCCTGTCAGAATGATATTAGAATACAGATCCTTTACCAAATCTCTATCACATTTTCTGATACTTTCTACCACAGCTTCAGCAAGATTTCCTAGATCTTTTGTAACACTTAGGGGGATTTTTTGAAGAAGTACCTCTGTTGCTTGAAATCTTGTTTCTTCTAAAGTTACGAATTCATCGTTAATTATCCTAAAAGATCTCGCTAGTTTATCAGAATTCTGCCATTTCTTGGGCTCTTCATTAGGGTCGATTGAAACATAGCATAGTTCTTCTGAAGCGATTCGGATGTTTTTCTGCATTACATCAAGTTCCTTTGTTGATCTTCTCATGGATACTCCTTGATTATTCACTTCGTCTTTTACTAAGTCAACCACATCCTTTCCTCCAACTTTGCGAAAACCATGTGCATGGGAGATAATATATCCCTTGTAGATTGGAACGATTCGAGTGTTTTGATTTCCTATACTCACAACAACTCCAGTATTCGCATCATTTGCATATAAGGAGAGTATTTCCTCCATTGAGAAGTATAAATCAGTTATTTTTAGACGATCGAATAGAACTAAAGCTAGTCTTCTCCTAAAAACATCTAATTTTGCAGAGTGATTAACATAATTTACAGGTTCTTCTGCCAATAACATTTCTTTTGCTCGAGAGGATAACGAGCTGTTTTCTACAACTTTAGTTTTGCCTTTCAAATATTTAATACTCACATCATCGATAATCCTATCTACAAGTAAAATTGGGAGTTCATTAGGCTTAATTTCTAACTCATCGAAAATATGTGTCAAGAAAATTTCTAGATCATCTAAATCAATTTGTTCTTCGATATTTTCAGTATCTCTAAAAATCTTTACTGTTTTTACCGATTTCTTTTCTAGATCTTTATAATTAGCTTGACGAATGAACGAACTACCCGCTTCGCTATAATAAACAGCTGAATCAAAAATGAATCTTGGTTTAGATTCACCAGCTACACCAACTTTTGTAAAACAACTGCCAAGATCTATTACTACTGCTCTGGGGTTATTTTCGAATTCAACTAAATTCACTGAACCCCCTATAATTTTTTCTAGTTCCTTATTTTTCATTATTTCCACTTCAGTTAACATTTTAGAACATACATCACAGAAATAACCAACAGGTAGCCATTTACGTTTCTCTGTTCCTTTTCGTATATACATACGATGCATTGATTTTTCACAATGTTTGGGCATTGTTTTTGAAGGCATATGATTCATGGTATATCATTCGCATATATATGTTCGTTGATATGATATATCATCTAAAGGAATTAAACTTAGTTATAGAAAAACCTAGAGTTTGGTATATCATTAACAGATGGTATATCATTAACAGATGGTATATCAAAAAAGCTCAATCATAGTTTAAATTTTCCAGCTTATTTCACATCGATATAATACAATTAATTTTTAAACTAGTAATAAAATAAATTTTTTTATGGCTAATTTTAAGAATATTATAACGAAAAATTATTCAGAACTCACCCTTTTCAGCATCATTTTTCTGTTTTTCTTACAAATGCTTTCTGATTTAACAGAGAGGATTTACAATTTTGCTTTACTAGGGTTGGAACCTACCATGCACATTCTCGCTTTGTTATTCTTCTTTTCTCCTCTAATTTTACTTTTCTTTTGGCGAACGATATCAAATAAGACTTTATTCATAATTGGAGAATTAGCAATTATAACTCGATTACTAGAACCATTCTTCCAAAAAGAGACGATGCTTATTCTATCGGGAGTGTCTGTCAGTTGTTTTCTAATCTTCTTTCCTGCGTTTTTCACAAAAAACAAGAACAGAGAGCAACAAACAGGGATAACTCTTGGATTATCGTTGGCAATAGCAGTAGCATTATCCATTCTTTTCAGAACAGTGAATTCTACACTAGATGTATCAATGTATGGATGGTTTCAGATAATAGGTTGGGTGCTTGGAATTATTGCTTCAATAATGTTAATTGGAATGTTATTGAGAACAGAGGAACCCAAAGAGAAAAGTACTGATATTCAAGGACAACCTGCAAGTTTCGGTCGAATTCTCGGTTTAACTTTTGGTTTAGTTAGTGTCTTCATAATCATATGGTTTGCTTTTGTTAGCCCTACAGTAATTTCTAGGTGGACTGAAGGAAACTATATAGCTATAACAATTGGAGTACTAGGTATGTTATCTTTATTTATCTTAGGGATGACTATTAAACCTGATCTAATGAACCATATTAAATCTTGGATGCTTTGGGTGTGGAATGGTCTTTTCACACTTTCTCTTACTTTAACAATACTGGTACATCAAATTATTCCTGAATATGGGATAAGATTCCCTGGTTTTCCTGATGCATATCCTATTGTTGCGTTTGCTACAACTTGGACTCAACATATTCCTTTAGTTTTGATGATTCTTCTTTCCCCGATAATTTACATTGACTTTATTCTATTATCACGAGAAATGCTCAAAATAAAGCCAAAACCATCAAAAATAGGGGGAAGTTTTGCTTTAGGAGCAGGACTGTATATTGTCATAATGATTTTTATGCAATTATTACCTACAGTTTGGGGTTACTTTTATGCAATTGGTTATGCTTTCAGAGATTTATACTGGTTAGCCTTTCTAGTCCCTGGAGTATTATTGACCTTACCTATTTTTCTAATCAAAAAGAAGACAATCAATTTTGATAAAACCACTCAAAAAATGAAATCGAAATCGATTATTATTGCAATATTAGGACTCATATTTGTTGGGACAGTCGCTGGAACAATCATTACAACGCCATATCCAACCACACCATCTGAAGCGAAAACATCCCTGATAATAATGACCTACAATATTCGACAAGGTGTCAACGATTCTGGTGATAAAAACTATGATGGACAACTTGAGCTGATAAGGAGTGTAAATCCTGATATTCTTGCCCTACAAGAATGCGATCCGACTAGAATATCAGGTGGAAATTCCGATGTTGTCAGATATTTTGCAGACAAACTCAATATGCACTCTTACCGAGGACCAAAATCAGTTGTAAACACTTATGGTACGGCAATTTTATCTAAATATCCTATATCGAATGTTAGTGCGTTCTTTATGTATAGCACACATCAACAGATTGGTGCTACACAAGTGCAAATAACCGTTGAATCACAAACATTCAATGTTTTTTCTCACCATCCTTCATCACATACACCGGAAGGAAAAATATACCAAATACAAGAAATGTTAAGTCGAGTTGATGGTTTGAACAATGTTATCTTCATGGGTGATTTTAACTTCAGACCATATACTGCTCAATACAACTTAACAGTAGAAGTATTAGAAGATTCTTGGGCACTACAATGGGGTACAGCTGCAGAAGACAAGATAGATCACATATTCCTAAGTACGGGTATAACAGTCCTTGATACGAATTATATAGAAAGAGGACATTCTGATCATCCTGCTTATTGGATAGAGATACTTCTTTAATATTCTTTTTTTCTCTTTTTTTTATTTGATTAGCTTTATGAATATTATAGCAGGAGAGTATGGTCGGATTCTTTGGGAAGATCAATACAAACAGAATCACTCATCTTCCTGAAAAATTATAGGTGTGATACTGATTTTCATAAGTTAGCTGAAAGAAGAAGACAAAAAATAAATCAAACTCTGAATTGATTCTAAAACAAGTAGTTCATTCCAAAAATGCCCTATTTAAACTAAAAATAGTTACAAATATTTCCCTAACTTGTTTATTTTTTTACACTTCTCAAGAAATACTTCTAACAAAATTTTTAATAATCATCATAAATTAAAACTATGAACAAAGAATCTAAAGAAAATTTGCTGTTTGATTTACTTTCTCATTTTCTAATAGAAGAGTGTTCAGTTGGAAAAATAACTGCAATCCGAATAGCAACACGCTTTTGCACCCTTAGTGAGTTTCTAGATTTCAATTTTGAAAATCTTCCAAATATAAAATCAGAAGGTGGAAGAAAGCTATTTCGCATTTCAAAACAACACATCGAGAATATTCAATCTGCGGTTAATCTCAATAAGCTAGATCAAAATAAATCAGTTCAAGAAAACTATCTTATGTCAATAGGAAGAGTTTTTGTTTCGACTCAAATTAAAAATATCAGTGAGATTACACTCGAAATTCTTAACCCCAACCCTTTCTTAATTAAAGCACTTAATTTTAAAGATGTAAATAAATTTATCGGATTCATTGTTTTTCAACGAGCTACAAGGTCAATTGTAACATCATTTGGTTTTGCGTTTGAAAAATTACTAGTAGCATCTGGTGCAAAGAAATTACCAAAGGGATTTGATGTGCTGAAAGAAATTTCAAATATTGAGCATTATATCCAAGTAAAAAGTGGAACAAGTGATATGGATAAAGATCAAATAATTCACTGGAAAGGTCTAATAGAAGAAAAAGAAGAGGAAGGGCATAACGCATATATTGGAATGCCTTACGGAAAAAGAGATGGACATGGATTAACAATTGCCTTAATGAGACAATATTTGCCTGATTGGGAGGCTAGAACGCTTATAGGTCAAGAATTATGGGACTTCATTAGTGGTAAGAACAATTATCATGAAATTGTCTTGAAAAACTTAAGAATTGCAGCAACTCAAATACTAAGAAAGGAATCAATAATAGTAAGCATTGATAAAGCAATTGAGAAAGTATCTCTCGAATTCATAGAGAAATATAATGATGATATTAATGCATATATTTCATCCCTTTTTTAAGGAATATTACTACCTTATGTAGAAGCTATGGGATTGTCACAATATAACAAGATTCTTCTTGTTTTAATCAGATGCTTAATTACATACAAAGATACTCTTCTCTGAATTTCTCAAAAAGTGTATCCCCATTTAGCTAAAAATAAGAATCCTTTGCTTTTATAATCCTGAGAATATGTTCTCATACATGTGTTCAGCAATAATGTAGGCTACTAGAGGTGCAACCGCATTTCCAATTTGAAGAGAAACTTGAGAAAATGATCCATGAAAAATAAAAGAATCTGGAAAACTCATTAATCTAGCTCCTTCTCTGAGAGATAACCCTCTGGAGGCTTTGGGGTGTACTAATTCTGAGATATTTGTAAATGCTGTCATCAGAGTTCTAGATTGAGTATTATAATCAAGTCGAGAGTATTTCCCTCTTAAGCCTGCTTTTGTTGTCAAATCATAATCATCATTAAATTCTAATATTTCGACCAATTTTTCATTTTTTAAACGCTCTAATGTATTCCACTGAATCCCTAGTCTGTACGTTGGAATACCTCCTGTTGAATGATCGAAAATTTCCTTTTCCATTTTTCTTATTCTATCCAATATTATTAGATCATTTTTCTTTAATATATCATTGTTTCCGATACACTCATCTCCTTCATTCATCTTCTTTCTATATTCCTCACTAAGTTTGCAATAAAGAGAGTGTTGTAAGAATCCACCCATTACTAGTTTCTCTAATGTCTTTTTAGAGACTGTGTTTTTTAAGGCAGAAAAAGGAACATACCCTTCAGTATGTTTTCCTATTTTTGTTTTTACATTTTTCCTAGTTCTCAGAATTGAAATTTCTTTCAGAGCATTTTTCTCTTCTGTTGTAAGCTCATCACTGAATAAATCCCAAACACCTATATGTTTAATCCCTCTTCTATCGCTTCTGTAAGTTAATCCTTGGGGAATCCTTTCAATTATGGTCTTTGTTTCTCCTTCAGCATATCGCGCAATATTATTATGTGTCTTAGTTGAATTTAATACGAAGTTATCATAGAGTGTTTTCTTCTCAGAAACCTCGATATCTACTGACTCATTTAATTTAAGATTTGAACCATTTTTGAATTGCTGTGGTTCGGGTAATCCAACAAATGCATCTTTTATTGATGTTTTACTAATAGGTTCAATGAATTTTACAGATTTATTGATATTATTATTTTTGCTGTCCATAAAGAATGAATCTAATGATTTGCTTTTGATATTGTAGTGATCTCTTGGAATTGGTAAAGATGGAGTAATATTCAAATCCTTTCTTGTCATAATACAAAATACTCTTTCTCTTAACTGTGGAACACCATAATAATATGCATTTAGAGTTTTATGTTGAAAATTATAGTTGCTTTCTTGCGCAATAGATTTTAGTAAATCCA
>JAUVXQ010000071.1 GCA_030603505.1 Candidatus Heimdallarchaeota archaeon
ATAGTAAGAAATATACAAAAAATGAGACAAGAACTTGATTTGGAAATAACAGAAACAATAATTGTTGCAATTATAGATAAAACACCTGAATCTTCCTTATTATCAAAAATAAAGGATTTTAGGAATTATTTAAAATCTGAAACATTAGCTAGAGAAGTAGTTTTTGATGAAGAATTGCATGATACCTTGCTATCTAAAAGCTTCAACTTTGATGAAAATACTCTTACAGTGCAAATCTCAAAGAGGTAAGGGGAGGGGACTTCTGTCATCAACAGTTAAATCCGAAATACAATTCTACTCATAAGCATAATACATTAGATAAATTCTGCTCCTTTTGTAGTGAGAATTTAACTGGTACAATTCTTCAATATAAAAGTAAAAGATCACCAGTTAATCTAAATTCTACATCACCTGAAAATAAAGCAAAAATTGAAAAAATCGAGTATTTTCTTAAAAAATTACTTTGATCCTAGATTTCTCATATTTTTGGAGATTTCTTTACTTCTATAGCGTTTTAGAGAGATTTACATCATTGAATTTCTATTTAAATAATAAACAGTAAAAGTTTATATATAGGCCATATACTTAAACGATATACTGTCAATATGGATTATGTCTAGGTTAACGAATGTCTTTGTGATTTTTCAACGATTTACTCAAATCAATGTTTAGACTTAGTTTCTAAAAGACAGTCAAAAGGATGTCGAAAAATGACTGAACACCAAGAAAAAAAGGGATTTAAATGGACTTGGCACTATTTCCATTTTCAAACAAAAGGACGTGGATCTATCTTTGCAAACGCTGAAAAAGGCAAGTTTATGTCTGTTACCTTTTTTGCTGAATGGCTGATATTATGGTTTTGTTTATTTATGACCTTTATCGCTTCTGCAATACAGCAAGATTGGACCGAAACTGGCGCAGTAGGGACCTACTTCAAAAATGTAGGATTAGGACTAGTAGTCGCAATCGTCCTAGCGTATTTCTTCTTTGTCTTCATTATAGGACCATTAGCAATGAGTATGGTGCAATATGATTTCAGAGCAGATTTCAGAGCGAAGAGTGCAAGAGAACTTATGTTCTCAAAGAAATCGCTGAAGTTCTGGCTTTGGGGTATCTTAGTAGATACAATGATTATTTTTCCAATAGCCACAGGGATACCATTCGCACTAATGACCATCTATCATGACATACCTGCAGCAGTTGCATGGGGTATTGTGTGGACTGGACCAGTACTCTGGGATGCCTATTGGAAAGCTTGGTTATTAGCAATAGCGGTCATTGTCCTTCTACTAGCGTTCTTTAAATGGCAAATGGGACCTAACAAGAAATTAGTCGCAAGAATGAAAGCACAAGGACCTCCAAAATAGTAAATCCAAACAGATAAGTGGAAACAACTAAATGTTTCCTGCTTTTTTATTTTTTTAATTAAAATTGTTATTATGCTTAATCTAATAGACTAGATTTATTTTCATTATTCAGCTGTTTCACTCATAATAAGTCTTAATTTTTCAAATAAGAATATAAATCAAGAATATTATACAATTTATATCAGAGAATTTTAATTGTAAAATCATCTCTAAAAAAGCTTAAGAAAAGATGGAACAAATATAACCGGTGGTAGAAAAAGTGGATCTCGACACAAAATCCAAAGAAGCAATCCTTAAAGGAAACGTATCGTTAGCAGAAGAAATCGCTAAGAAAGCGATTTTAGATAACTATGATATTAATGCATTAATTGATACTCTCTCAGAAGCGATTAGAGAAGCTGGTGATCTTTTTGAAGAAGGAGAATTTTTCTTGCCTGAACTTATGCGTAGTGCTGAAGCTATGAAAGCAGCCATGGGAATTTTAACACCAACACTTTCACAAGAAAAGGAATCTAGATTTATTGGTAAAGTAGTTATTGGAACAATAGAAGGAGACATTCACGATATTGGTAAAACACTCGTTGCTTCTATGCTTTCTGCAGAAGGATTCGAAGTCTATGATCTTGGAGCTGACGTTCCTGTTGCAACTTTTATTGATAAAGCTGTAGAAGTAGATGCTCACCTAATATGTGTTTCAGCATTATTGACAACTACAATGGTTGGTCAAAAGAAGTTGATAGATACTCTAAAAGAAAGAAATATTCGTGAGAAATTTAAAGTTTTATTGGGTGGAGCCCCTGTTTCTAAAGGATGGGTTGAAGAAATTGGAGCGGATGGTACGGCAGATAACGCTATAAGTGCTGTCAAACTCGCAAAAAAATTGATGATGTTATGAGGGAGTATTTCCTTTGCGAAACAAAAAGCACATTCTAGATTTGGTTAATGAACGCGTTGTTATACTGGATGGAGCAATGGGCTCACTATTAATTAATCAAGGATTGCAGATTGGCATACCTCCGGAGAGTTGGAACGTTACTAATCCTGAGAAAGTGCAGAAGATTCATCTTGATTATTATAATGCAGGTTCTGATGTCGTTTTAACCAACACATTTGGTGGTTCTAGACTAAAGTTAAGTGCGCACAACCATGGGGAGAGGGTTGAAGAATATAATATCAAAGCAGTAGAAATAGCAAGAGAGATATGCCCAGAAGAAGGATATGTTGCTGGAGATGTAGGTCCTTCTGGAAAATTTTTACCTCTTGTAGGTAAAGTAACTATTGATGATTTTGAAGAAACTTTTCTGGAACAAACTAGAACTTTAGCAAATGCTGAGGTTGATTTCTTTTTCATAGAAACAATGGTTGATCTTAAAGAAGCAGAATCTGCAGTCAAGGCTGCAAAAAGGACTTCTAACCTACCAATTTTTGTTTCTATCACCTATAAAAAGACAAAAAGAGGTTATTTTACAATAATGGGAAACTCTGTAGAACAATGTGTTAACACACTGCATAAAGCTGGGGCAGATGTAATTGGAGCAAATTGTACATTAAGTAGCAATGAGATGATTGATTTGATTCCCCAGGTAAAACAATTTACAGATTTACCCATAGTAGCAAAACCTAATGCGGGAAAACCACAACTAATTGAAGGAAAAACAGTATATCTGACATCTCCTAAAGATTTCGCAGAGGACATTTTCCAAATGGTTGAAAAAGAAGCTGATATTGTTGGAGGATGTTGCGGAACAAACCCACAATTTATTGAAAAGATTGTTCAAAGAGTAAAGAGGTAATCGTATGTCCATCATTGAAGATTTTCAAATATGTCTAAACGACAAAGAGATTCTTCGATTATTACGGAGTAGGAATTCTACTAAAACTAGAAATAAAGAGGCATCTCAAAGTTTACTTCATGAAATCAAAGAAATGAAAGATATTGCAATAGACTTAATCAAACCTAGGGGAATATATAACATCTTTAACAGTATAAATTTAATGCCTCGTTTTCTTTTCGAAAAGTCCGAAAGAACTGTTTTGGCTGTTTGTACTATAGGAGAAAATTTAGAAAAAAAATGTTCAGAGTTTATTATAAGAGGAAAACTTTCAAACGGAGTCATTTTAGATGCAATTGCTTCCCATTCGGCTGAAGAAACAGCTGAATATGTCAACCAAGCAATTTTAAAGGAGCTTTCAGAAGAAATCAAAGAAAAAGACATTACATGTAGATTTAGTCCCGGATATTGCCAATGGACACTAGAAAAAGGTCAATATTTGATTTTCAAGTTATTATCAGCAGAGAGTATTGGTGTTGAATTGAGTAGTTCAATGATGATGAATCCGATAAAATCAGTTTCTTTTGCATTTAATATTGGAGAAGAAGTAGATAAGGAATTGGGAACAAGAGGATGCGAGGATTGTGATCTAATTAATTGTGCTTATAGAAGAGTTAAGTAGAGAATATTTTTCACGATGTATATAATTGTTCTCCAGTAGTAAATAATACTTTTAAGATATAGCACATATGTACATGTAATTCAAATACCGAAGTGAAACTCAATGAGACCAGTTCTTAATGTTTTGGAAGATGAATTAAAAGAAAAAGTTGTGATAGAAGCAATGGAAATCCTTGAAGAAATAGGTTTCTTTGTTGAAAATCAGGATGCAATTGAATTATTAAAGAATGAAGGAGTTAAAATTGAACAAAATAGAGCTATAATACCTCAAGATTTAGTTAAAAGGGCTCTAAAAACTGCTCCTTCTTCTATATCGCTATTTAATCGAGAAGGGAAAGAAGTATCAACACTTGAAGGAGATAACATCTGTTTTGATCCTGGATCAGCTGCTTTGAATGTTCTTGACACAGAAACAAACGAAATTCGTCAAGCAGTTACTAAGGATTTTATTGATTTCACAAAAATTGTTGAGCAATTAGAACATATTCATGCTCAAAGTACGGCTATTGTATGTTCTGATGTTCATGAAGAGGTAGGTGATAGTTATCGTCTTTATCTTGCTCTAATTTATTCGAAAAAACCAATCATTACAGGGACATTTCGAAAAGAATCATTTGAAACAATGAAAAATATGCTTATCTCAATCCGAGGAGACGAGAAAAGATTAAGAGAAAAACCTTTGGCTATTTTTGATGCATGTCCATCTCCACCGTTAAAATGGAGTGATTTAACTTGTCAAAGTGTAATTGACTGCGCTAAATATGGAATTCCCTCTGAATTTGTTTCAATGCCCATGACTGGTGCAAATGCTCCAGTTACAATTCTTGGATCGATTGTCCAACATGCAGCTGAAACCCTAGCAGGATTAGTGATATCTCAGTTAGTTTCTCCAAGAGCTCCAGTTATTTGGGGAGGATCTCCTGCGGCTTTTGATATGAGAAATGGAACGATATAGTTAGCTTCTGTTGACACTATTCTTATTGATTTAGGTTACGTAGAAATTGGCAAATATCTCAACTTACCTACTCACACTTATCTTGGTATGTCAGACACTAAAACACTCGACATGCAGTCAGGTCTTGAGTCAGGTATGGGAGCATTACTAGCCGGAATAAAAGGTATAAACATGATTTCTGGAGCGGGGATGATGAATTTCGAATCAACACAGAGTATCCAAAAAGTTGTTATTGATAATGAAATTGCAGGAATGACGTATAAATTTGTAAAAGGGATTATTCAAAGAGATGAACCAATAGCAAAGGATTTGCTTAGGGAATTCGACAAAAAAACTCACCTGTTATCTCACGACCACACGCTGAGGTGGTTCAGAGAGGAACTATTCTTACCAAGTCCTGTCATTGATAGATCAACAAATGAAGAATGGATAAACACAGGAAGAAAAACCATTGGAGATAGAGCAAATGAAACTGTGATTAAACTTCTTTCTAAATATCCAGGAGTTACACTTGATAATGATATAGTTAGTGACCTAACCAATATTATGAAATATAAAGAAATGGATTTTCAGAAATTCCTGGATTTATGAAATAAAGTAAAACCTATCTTATGTTCAACTTGTAAAATAGAATGTTAGTACTGAATAGTCCTTTATTGCTGATAGCTTGAGACATAACGTTAAGTTTTCCCACATTGTTATGCATCACTTAGGTAAACTATCAATAGTCAACGGAGTAACATTAGGAGGTCTTCTGTTCATCTGCTAGAACTCTTTAATTGCTTTCACATAGTAAGGTAGACAGCTATCAAAAGTATTTGGCAATTCTACTCTTCTAAAAGTCCTTATTTTGTCTATAAGCATATTTTCTGCCCCTGAAAGAATCTCTTCCCATTTAACAGGTTTATACCTAACTAAGGTGGACACCATCCATACCCCAATGAATCGTTCTAAAAACGTTCGTGGTTTTGTAATTATCTCTTCTAGGGAGGGGGTATGTTTTCCATCAAGATATTTTTCCAGTTCATTATACTTCTCATTTGGTTGATCACTATACTCTCCGAAACAAATCATTAATGCAGGAAAAACACCCAACTCTTTTATCTCTGCATTAAGGTATGTAGACTGTTGGATTTTCCTTGTTTTTTTAATTGAGGTAAGCCCATGAAAAGAAAAGAATACTTCATCAAAGTCCAGTTCCAGAATCATTGAACCTTTCACACACTGAAGTAACGCATAATACTCTACTAACGGACTTGAGTTCACTGGCATAGCTTGAGACGCTTTTAACAAATCAAATCCTTGTGTAAAATAAATTGTCGCTTCATTAGCTATTGCAGGTATCTCATCAATAGAACCAAATTCCCTAACTTTTATTGTATCAAGAGGATTAACTTTTTTCCCCTTTACCTTTTCTATTGCCTTAGTAATATAATCCTTTGAGAGAAAATAATCTATTTTCTTCTGATATATCTCTCGACGATGAGCTAAAAGTACTTTTCCCTCGTCTTCAAAATGTAAAAATTCAAGGTTCTTACTGTGAAGGTAGGGGATAGTTGCTCGTTCAAAACTCCTTAGTACTTCTATCATAGAATTGTTGCTCACTAGCTTAAAGTAGTAAAATCAATTATATAGTTTCTCATTATAGAATGAATTGTTTTCAATAAACTTCAATTAGTTTGATGTTAACTCACAAAACTTTCTATTATTCAAAAACCGTGTTTTTATCAATTATAGCCTGTATAATCAATGCTGAAGAAATTGTTATATACCCAGCTTCTTCATAGTCCCATTTATGCCAAAAACAGCAAAAAGAAAAAGATTTTCACACATTTACAGAATAGTGAATAATTTTACTAAGTACAGAGTTTAACA
>JAUVXQ010000003.1 GCA_030603505.1 Candidatus Heimdallarchaeota archaeon
CCAACACTAAATGAAACATTATGAAAGTACTTTCCTGACAGCGTCACGTCTACATCATAACAAAATAAGCCTGTAAAATCATATTTTTCTGTGCTAACCTCAACTTGAATTTCTTTGATGGTGGTTTCTTCTTCATCAATGAGGTTTAATTCAAAAATAATTTCCTATCCCTAGAGAAACAATCACCAATGAGATGAAAATATATGATGGAATTTTTTTCCCCAGAAGTTTCAAAGCAATCTATTTGAAAAAATAGTTATATCTTTTTAGAAAAGAAAAAAGAAAAGGTAATTACTCAGTTGCAATAACTTCTTTTGTGTCTTCACTTTTCTTCTCAATTTTCTCTTTTTGGCCTAGTTTTCTCTCAGTTCCTGCAAATAATCGTTTAATATTTTCTTTATGTCTCCAAGTAACAAAAAGTACCAATATAACACCAACGATCGCTGCCCACCAACTTTGGTTATGGAAGAACTTCACACCTGCGAAAAACCAATACAAGGGTGGTGCGGTGAGTGCACTAATTAAATTTGATAAAGATGTATAACGAGTTTTAACAAGAGCTAGAATCCAAACACCATAAAGAATAACAAAAGCAATTGGATTAATACCGAATATTACTCCAGCAGCAACACTAGCTGATTTACCTCCTTTAAACTTTAACCAAACAGGAAAACTATGACCTAAAACAGCCATTATAGCAACACAAGCCAAGAGAAAACCTGGATCAAGATAATACCAATCACTGGAAGATGTTCCAAAACCATCGTATTTTCCAAACCACAAATAAATCCGAGCAGCCAAAACGGCTATTGCTCCCTTCACCATATCAAGAACCATCGTAGCTATTCCTAGTTTTTTACCTAAAATACGAAAAGCATTAGCTGCACCTATATTTCCAGAACCATGTTTTCGAATATCAATACCCTTAATCCATCCTAATATGAGCCCAACTGGAATTGATCCCATAAAGTAACCTAAAATAATAAACATGAATTCATAAATCATGATAGCAAAATAATGTCAACTTTTATTTAAAATTTGTCCAAAAACTTTTTCTCTTGATTTGTTATTTTCCGATAAATTTAACTAATACATTAATAAAATCACAGACAAAAAAAAAGAAAAGCAAATGTAAAAGAAATGTGTATTTATTTCTCTACACAAATCATTGTCATGGTGCTTCGTACGTTCTCTAGTGCTCGTAGATTATCCGTAACAATCTTCTTCAGAAGATCCATTGTTTCAGCTTCAATTTTAGCTATCAAATCATAAACACCATAAACAACATGCGCTTCTTTTACATTTGGTAAGGACATGAGTTGATCTAATACGCTTTTCTCTTCTCCAATTTCACTATTTATCAAGATGAATGCTGTAGCCATCTGGCTCACCAATGAAGTATATGTAATCAAAGTTTAATAAACTTTTTCGGAAAACAAGCATTAAAATCCTAAAAAATTAATCTATTTCTAATAGTGGTAAATACGCAAAAAATTAAATCTGTTTAATAAAACTAAAAATATGGTTTTGCAACATTCAAAGGAAGAACTCAGAAATCTAGCTCAACCCTTCTTTTACAAATCTCCTAATAATAGTTCAAAAACACTAATAATTCTAACACATGGTTTTACCGCTTTGGCAACAGAGATACGACCTTTAGCTGAATTCTTAAAATCGAAAAAATATGATACGTATGGTATCCTTCTAGCAGGACATGGAACAACTTCAACAGATTTGGATACTGTTCATTGGAAGGAGTGGTTGAATGATATAAATAAGATTTTTGAGGAATATGCCCCAAAATACAACCATGTGTTCTTAGGAGGGGTGTCACTAGGAGGAGGATTATCTCTTTATTTAGCATCCAAGCTAGAAATAGATGGTGTCTTTACGATAAATGCATTATATAAATTCTCAAAGATGGATGTTTTTCTCTCAACACTTGTCCATTGGTTTAAACTACATAAACCGAAAAGTGATGAAAGGAATAATTGGTACCTTGAGAACAATTTGTTCTCCTATCCTGACGATTCAGTAGCTGCAGCATATCAAATAGTCAAATTTTTACGAAAACTAAGAAGAAAAATGAAAAAAATAAAAACTCCAACATTAATTATCCAATCACAAACAGATAAAACCATATCTCCTGAAACAGGAGAATTAATTTATAATAACCTCAAAACAAAGAAAGAGATTCTTAGAATACCTAAAGGAGATCATATATTAACAGTTGACCCAAATAGAAAAAGGGCATTTGAGAAAATAGGTGAATTCATTGAAAAATTAGTAGAATAATAGGCAATACACCATTATCAAAATGGATAGAAACGAAAAGTATTAAAAAGACAATAAGCAAAAACGGAACATTAATTGCCCCGATGGTGTAGTTCGGCCAATCATTGCGGACTTTCAAATTTTGTGGTTTGATGTCCGCATGTAAAGACCTCCGCAGACCCGGGTTCAAATCCCGGTCGGGGCACCAGTTTTAACTCTTATTTCAACCATTTTCCTTGCTTTTTTCAATTCCAAAAAAAATGTTTTGTTAGTTTTAGATTTGTTATTGTGTCTCCCGTTTACATTTTTAGTACAATGCTTGCCTCTACCACTGTTCTCTAACACCCAAAGATAAATTTAAAAAATCATTCAAATAGATTGATATACATCCCTTTGGTCTTATAATTTTTTGCGGGGATTGCCGAGCGGTCAAAGGCGCTGGACTTAGGATCCAGTTCTTAGTGGTTCGGGAGTTCGAATCTCCCTCCCCGCACCAATTTTAATCAGTTTTAATTGATATCTCATCTGTTCAGACTACTTTTTCCTTTTCTTTACAACTTTTTTCGCTTTTTCTGACATTTAAAACTTATTTTTTCACTTTTAATTCACTCTCTGTTTTGCTTATATAGGTTAGTTACTAATGTATACACGGGTAAATATGACTTCATGTTACGTTTCTGAAACTTTAGTCGATTTGGGCATTGTAATGATTAAGTTTGATCAATCTTTCGGTCCTCTTATTCTACATAATCATTCCTTCTTGGATGAGGATCAATTAATGAAAGTTGCTCTAAAGGGTACTACAACTCTTATGAACGGTCTTTCTTATAATCTTTCAAACACTCGTCGTTTTCGTGGAATGTTTCAATTATCTGAGGAACTTTTTGTTTATGGTTTTGACCTTCTTCTTATTGACGATCAAAGTGACGATGGGTCATTTGTTCCTGTGTTAGTATTTTTAGTATTTCCCACCTGTTCAGTTCCTGTAGTTGGTTCTAGTATTCGTTCCATTGAAGAAATACTGTTCAAACACACAAAAACTATTGTCAATCTAACTAACTTAACTCCTGAAATTGTAGTAAATATGTTATCTTCCCTGCAAGGCATAATGGCATAAATTTTTCTTTTTCAAACCTTAAATCACCATTTTTCCTTTATATACAACAACAAGAAAGGAGGAATATTTTTTACTTATCCAACAAGAAATCGGCTTCTTCAGCGTTAAAAGAACTTCTTACAAAGGGTGCGGAAGCCACGAATTTGAAACCCATTTCATATCCTTTTTTCGCGTATTCTTTAAACAACTCAGGAGTTACATACTCTTCTATTTCCAGATTTGAACTTGGAGGTTTAAGGTATTGACCTATTGTTAGTATATCACAATCAACTTTTCTTAGATTTTCCATTACTCCCAATACTTCCTTTTTTGTCTCTCCAAGACCGACCATTAAACCAGATTTTGTATAAATAGAAGAATCCATCTCTTTTACCAATTTTAAAACTTTTAAGGATTTTTCATATTTTGCTTGTGGAGTGACTTTGTTGAATAATCTTGGTACCACTTCTACGTTGTGGTTTACTATATTTGGACTTGATTCTACAACGGTTCTTATATCTTCCTCTTTTCCCTTAAAATCTGGAATCAATAATTCAATTATGACACCTTTATTATATTCTCTTATTTTTCTAGTAATTTCCGCGAAATGGGCTGCTCCCTCATCAGGTAAGTCATCCCTTGTTACTGAAGTTATAACCACGTGTTTCAAACCAAGTTTTTTCACAGCTTCAACGATGTGATCTGGCTCTTTTGGATCTAAAAGATGCGGTTTCCCATGTTTTATATCACAGAATAGACAATCACGGGTGCAAATGTCACCCATTACTAAAAATGTTGCAGTTTGTTTAGCAAAACATTTTCCGATATTTGGACACATCGATTCTTCACAAACAGTGCGTAGATTTAATTTTCGAAGCATGTTTTGTATCTTTTTTATCTCATCCCAGTCCATTTTTCCAATACGCATCCATTCTGGTTTCTTCAGTCTAGGCATTTTCCCTCATCCTCGCTTCAAATTTTTCGCTTTTTAACGGTATTAACTTCCGTTCAAATACCTTTTCAAATGCTTTTTCAAAAACATGATAAATTTCTTTCATGTCAAGTTTTTTCCCTATTAATTGTTCCATTGATATTGGTGTAAATTCTTTTATTCCACAAGGTATTATCATTTGAAAATGATTCATGTTCGTGTTTACATTTAATGCCAATCCATGAGACGTTATTTTCTTTGATGCTTTTGCTCCAACTGCAGCTATTTTAGCAGGTATCCCATTGTTTTTTACCCAAATTCCTGGAAAACCTTCTCGTCGAAAACCAAGTATCATTTCATGCTTAATAGTTTCTATAATTGTTTGTTCCATCCCCCATACAAAATCTGGAATGGACAGCTTTGCACGGATTAAATCAAGAAGGAAATATCCTACTAATTGTCCAGATCCGTGATAGGTCACTTTTCCACCTCTATCAGTGATAATAACTTCTATGCCTTCTTTCTCTAAAATTTCATCAGAAACGATGATTTCCTCTCTGTTTCCTCGCTTTCCTAGTGTAAAAACTGGATTGTGTTGTAGAACTATAAGAAAATCGTCATATTCTCTGTTAGTTTCTTTTATTACTCTAATTTGAGATTGTAACATCAGTGCTTTCTTATAATCTAAATAATCATATTCAACGAAGTAGCAAATATCCATTATTTCCCTTTTTTTTATATTCTTTTTCAACTTTCGGTTGGCCAACAGCTAGTTGGTCTCGCAAAATTGAAAAGCAAGTTGTACATAATGGTTCACGAGTAAGTATGGTTAAGTTTATCACTATCCTACTAGCTAATGCAGCTCTTGAAGTGTTTCCCTCTGAACTTGTTAAAGATCTTGAGATTAGACAATATTTGTCCAAATTGAAAAAGAAACCCTCCGAAATCATACTTGATGCAAATTACCACAGCAATTTCATGAAGAATTTACCAGAGGCGGAAAATAGGGGAAGACCAGATATTACCCATTTTGCGCTACTTTCCATTTTTGGCTCTATATTGGCGCGTGAAAAGAGGATTAAAGTTCTAATACATACTTGTGACAATAAAGTCATCTTTCTTAACCCAGAAATTCGCTTACCCAAATCTTTAGAGCGTTTTAATGGTCTTATCTTGCAATTACTCAAACATAAACGAATCCCTCCCGCTTCTAATGAACTATTAATGGAACTTTCTGAATCATCTCTTGAAGAATTGGTTAAAAAGTTACGATTGGAGCACGATGTTATAATAGAGTTTAGTGTTGAGGGAAAAAAGTGTACAGCTCTTGAGTATTCAGAATTAATTCATTATAAGTCAGTTAATCCTCTGCTTATCTTTGGAGCTTTCCCACGTGGTCATATCAAGGAGATGCAGAAAGATATGGTAGACCATAAAATAGCAATATATAAAGATGGTCTAGATCTTTTTTCAGTAATTGCTCAAATCTTAGGTAGTATTCATACTCTAGAAGAGGAATCAATATTTACTAGTTCACCAAAATCAGAGAAGGTGTCTTGAGAATAGAAAAAGTAGAAAAAGAGATTTTTTCCTTAATATTCCCTTCCTTGTGCTGTAACATCTGGAAGTTGGTCGTTTATAGAAGAGAGAGCATCAGTAATAATAGTAATGTTTCCTGTTAAGTCATCAGGATTGGCTAACGATCCTTCTTCTGCGATTGATAATACGTTATTGAAGTTACCAATGATACTATCTAATGTGTTTTTTATGTTTATTAATGCCGTTCTTGAATCTTCAAGCTGTACCATTTCACCAGCTTTGGTTTCATTCATATACATAATTGCCAAATCCATCTCAGACAATGCACTATGGAAAGAATTGTTAGCAGCAACAAAACTATCACTCGCATCTCCAAATTGCGTGTTGTTAAATTGAGTTTCTCCCGCTGTTACGTTAGCATATGTATACTTTAGATGTTCCATAGAGTTGAAAAGATGATAAAATGAATGGGCAATATTATTCGCATTTATTACATTAGACGTTAAATTAAAACCATTTAAGAAGTTAGCAATTTTTCGACTAGGTTTGCTAAACATTTCATATGTTCCATTATTGGCGTTTGATTGTATAATTGAGATTCTATTTTCTATTGAGTATGCGGTGTTGTTTAGATTATCGGTTAAATAAATAATATCAAGAACCTCGGATTGTAATGAAGAATAATCATCTATATTCTCATACCCAACACCAAAACTTTCAACCACATGGGTCAAATCGCCATAAACAGTTCCTACATCAATTCCAAAGGAACTTATATCAACAGCCAATGCAGCCATATCATATAGAAAGCTTAGAGTACTGTTAAGAAATGGTGTATCGGAATTAATCACCCGTATTATTTCTTCCTTTCCAAACTCATTATATACCACACTAAAATTTGAATTGGCTTGCTCAAAGAAAAATTCTGTTCCATTGAATGAACTATAATCACCAACGTTTAAAGCCGCTTTTATCAGATTATAAGACCCATACAAGAAGTGTGTAAGAGTAGTATATTGGGATTTCTCACCATTGACCAGCGGTTGCTCAATTAAAGCTTCAAGAGCATCGGTTGCGTTAGTAAACAAATACAGATACTGTTCCATTTCTTGTATTTTTGTCTTAACGAACTCAGCATTATTCCCAAGTAATGTGTCTAGCACATTGTAAATATCTGAAAATTCAATTTTTTTAACCTCTTCATATGCATCTTTAATAAGGTCAGTACTATTACCAAGATGCATTATTCCATCGTTAACTTTTGCCATACCTTGTTCAAACAGACTATCATTAATTTGATATCTTTTAATGCGGTATTTTTCTGTTGTTGAATCGCCATACGGCTCAACACATAAAGGAATTGATATACTATAATTTAATGCATCAGTAACATCTTGGAATCCTTGGTATATCTGATAAGAACCATTGATAAACGGTTCAATTCCTCCAAGAAGTATAAGCGATGCATATAAGAAGTGAAGAAGATCATCTGTAATTTTTGTAATAATACCAAATACAAAAGAAAACATCTCAATACTTTTACTTCCATCTTGAATATATTCAGCAGCTAAGCTGAAGTTCGCTAGTATTTGGTTAATTTCCTCTTGAGTAATATTGTCAAAATCATCTATTCCTTGAATTCCATTTGCTATATGGATTATACCTTGCGTTGATGCTGAGCCAAAATTGACAAGGCTACCCATGGCAAGATGAACAATTGGGGTAATTATCAAACCAATTATTAAGAAAAGAAGTGCAAAGACCAGTGCTATTATCTTTTTTAGTTTAATTTCTGATCTAAATATTTGTATTAACCACGTTAGCGCCAGAAGAGAAAATATGAACATTGGGATAGCAATAACAAAATCAATTAAGAGAGCAAGTAGGCTATATTCTTTAATTGTTTCGATTGTAATATCCCCTGGTAATGTAATGTTCCTGCCATAGAGAGCAAGTCCTGCTTCTGCAGTCTCCAAAAGGAAATCAGTTCTTTCAGAAATAGGGGCAAATGGATTGTATACTGGAGCACCAACATAGTGAAAAAGAAAACTTGCACCAAATAGGAGTATTAGTAAGAGAGGTACAGAAAGGGCAGCTATTTTTTTGCTACGCACGATAGCACTATAACCTATTAAACCAGCTACACCGAGAGCATATGCAATTATGCTTGCGGTTACACTATCGCGAGGATGGAGAGAGATTTCAAGGAGAAAGATAAGTACAATATTAAAAAGGAAGAAGAATAAGAGTCCCCACCAAAAAACATACTTACGCTTTTTTTCTTCAACTTCCTCCTCCTCAGTTTCTTCTCTTGTAGTTTGTGCTCGAAAACTATCAACTAAATATTCAGGGCGCGTCACTTCCTCTTTTTTAAGTATATCTCTTACTATTGGCTTAGGTGAGGGTATTTCTGAAATAAGTATTGGTTTCTGTTGTGCGGTCTTTGGTTGAGAAGGAGGAAATGGTCGAACTGGTTTAGGAGGGTATTCTTCTTCTGTTGGTTCTTCTGTTACTTCTTCTGTTGGTTCTTCTTCTACTTTTAGTTTTTTTTCATCATTTTGTTCAGAAGAAACACGACGAGGAGGTTTAGGAGGTAGGTTTTCTTCATTCATTAATAAAACACTTAAACATTACTAGAAAAGAGAGAGGTACAACATATTTATAGATATCGCACCCCCCCGTAATAGAAGAAAATCAGAAAAATGGTGGGGTATGGCGGAGTTGAACCACCGACCATCTGGTGCCTCAGCTTTAGCTCAAAAAACTTATGAGCCAGACGCTTGTCAGTTTTAGGCTCTCGGCCTAATAAACATCTAACCAGGCTGAGCTAATACCCCTTTTATATTGGCTTCTATACTTTGTTCTATCCTTCTTTTCTTAAATTTTTCTTTTCATTCTCCATTTTTCTGTCATACCACAATTTTTTATTATGTGTTTAAAATAATGTTGTTCACTCTTGTTTGGTGACATAAATTGGATTCAGCTTTCTTAAAGGTTGTTGAGGATATTCAAGCTCTTCGAATACAAGGCGCGACCAACATAGCTATTGAAGGGGTAAACGCCTTTTCATTATTAGGAGAACACATTGATTGTGCTTCATTAGAAGAGCTGTTTGTGAAATTAGAAAAAGCTAGAGAAGTTTTATCAGCTGCTCGTGCAACTGAGCCTGCTCTTAGAAATGGATTAAGGTTTATTATGTATAATCTTCGCAAAAAAGCTTCTTCTTTGCAAGATGCACGAGAACTTATTGTATCATTTTCAAAAGATTATGTTTTATTACTTAAAGAATCAAAAAAGAAAGTCATTTCATATGGAGCTCATCGAATAAAAGATGGTAGTACAATAATGACGCACTGTCATTCCTCTCTGTCAACTGGAATCATACTTGAAGCGCATAAACAAGGGAAAGACATCAATGTCTTTTGCACTGAAACAAGACCACTTTATCAAGGGAGAATCACTGCAAAAGAACTTGTTTTAGCTGGAGTTCCAACAACTCAAGTAGTTGACAGTGCCATGCGTTGGGTCATAAACAGTTACAATATTGATATAATTATTACAGGAGCTGATGCTATAACTAGTCAAGGAACGGTTATAAATAAAATTGGTACTAGACTTTTAGCGCTAGCAGCGAAAGAGATGGATATTCCATTCTATTCCGCTATTAACTTGCTTAAATATGATCCTGAAACAAGTATAGGAAAGTTAACAGAAATAGAGATGAGAGAATCTTCAGAAATTTGGAAAAATCCTCCTGAAGGATTAAAATTTCTTAATCCAGCTTTTGAGACCGTATCCCATGATTTAATTGATGGAATCATTTCAGAAGGTGGAGTCTTTGCACCATCTTTTATTTACTTCATAATACAAGAAAAATATCCATTTATGATTCACGAAGAAATAGGGATGGACAGTATCAATCAAGGTGCTTAAATTATGAATGAAGAATTCAAAGAATTATTAATTGCAAAATATTACGTTGAACACGTGAAAAGCGTTGAAAAAGCCGCAGAAGAGATATGTGATGAAGAATCAGTAGGCACATGGACAGATTTAACAACAACTGTAGGCAAACCACATATAGCTCAACTTAGAGCAGAAGTATTAGACAAACAGGTTTTTGATGATCATGGAGATTACCAAAGCGGTGAAGTTACTATCGGGTTTCAAACCGAAACCTTTGACTTAGAAGCAGGGATAACTAGTATCCTTTCCATGGTAGCTGGAAATTTGTTTGGTTTAGGAGCTCTACGGAATATTCGTTGGTTAGATGTCGAGTTTCCTCGAAGTATTATTGAAATTTTCCCTGGACCAAAATTTGGTATTGAGGGAGTCAGAAAGATTATTGGGACAGATAAAGGAGAGTTTCCAAATAGACCACATATTGGAACAATTGTTAAACCAAAAATGGGCTTAACAGCACAAGAATGGGCAGATGTTACGTATGAAGCTGCTATCGGTGGTGTCGATTTTATTAAAGATGATGAGAATTTGAGTGATCAACACTTTTGTCCTCTTGAAGACAGAGTTATCCAAGTATTAGAGAGGCTAGATCAAGTAAAAGAGGAAACAGGTAGAACTGTAATACATGCAGTTAATGTTACTGCGACTCATGATGTAATGTGGAAACGTATTGAAACAGCTTTAGATAATGGTGCAAAATGTCTAATGATTGATGTAATTTTAACCGGTTATCAAGAACTTGCTCAAATGGCTCGTGACCCAAGTGTCAAGGTCCCAATCCATGTTCATCGAACAATGCACGCAGCTTTCACACGTAATCAAAAACACGGAATTTCCATGCTTCCTGTAGCTAAGATTGTGAGAATGTTAGGAGGAGATCAATTACATATAGGATCCTATGGACAAGGGAAAATGGATACTGATCTCGAACTTGAACTTCAACTTAAGCAATCTTTAATCGAACCAATGTATGAACTCAAAACTACCTTTCCAGTTGCTTCTGGTGGATTATATCCAGCTAAGATACCTAACCTAGTTAAGTATGGCGGGAATAATGTTATTATACAAGCTGGAGGTGGAATACATGGACACCCTGATGGAACTCGGAAAGGTGCGATGGGTATGCGTCAAGCTTTAGATGCAACTTTGAAAGGGATATCCCTAGATGAATATGCTAAAGACCATCAAGAGTTGGCAAAAGCACTTGAAAAATGGGGAAAATAAGCTTTTACTTCTTTTCCTTAATACTATTTTATTGTATCTTCTCATTTATACAATATATTCGATATTTCATATTTCGGATAAAAATAGATTCTTTCAACTAATTTATAAGTTAAGAACGGAAAAATTAAAAATAGGAACTAAATCATGAAGAATAGCCGAGTTTGCGCTAATAGTCTAGTGGTTATGACTTCGGCCTTCCAAGTCGACGACCCGGGTTCAATTCCCGGTTGGCGCACCAAAACAACCATGAAGCAGTGTATAATAAAGCTCGCGTAGTCTAGTTGGCATGACTCAGAGTGTTTTATTTAAAAAACACGAGTAACCCTGCCACGGCTGGAACCCGGGTTCAAATCCCGGCGCGTGCACCAACCTTACTTCATCTCTCTTTTCAAAGTTTAATAGATAAATTCATTATCTATGTCTAACAGAGGTTAGGTCCCAATCTGTAGACTCACGTAATACTCAGAGATTTTCTCTATAATATTTGCTTTGTTATTCATTATATAGTATTTTCTTTGAGTGGTATGACTCAACAGCATAATGAAAACTATCAATATAAAATCCAAGAATCTTACAAAGACAATTATGATTCAAACAATCCCCCTGATACTTTCAAGAGTTCTAATGCAGACAAAGAACTGGAACAATTTCTTCAAAAAAGGGATACTAATTCTGACAAATTTGACAGTCAAGAAGCTAATTCCTTTATTCAACGAGTGCTTCGAAATAACCGAATCCTTGCTATGGGTATTGGAGGTGCCGGTTCCAATGCTATTAATAACATTATGATGCGTGGAGGAATTGTTGGAGCCACCACTGTTGCCATCAATACCGATGCACGTCATCTACTAAGTGTTAAAGCTACTAAGAAACTTCTTATTGGTCGAGAACTAACAAATGGAACAGGAGCTGGAAATGATCCTAATATAGGTCGAGCGGCAGCAGAAGAGAATGAAGACGATATCCGTGATCTCGTTCGAGGTAACGATTTAGTTTTTATTGCATGTGGTTTAGGGAAGGGTACGGGTACGGGTGGCGCACCTTTCGTTGCTAAAATTGCACAAGAAGAAGGGTGTTTGGTTGTTTCTGTTTGTATATTGCCGTTTGCTTCAGAAGGAAAAGCAAAAATGGAAACTGCTTCTCGAGGACTTGAAGAATTGAATGAACATTCAAATACCATTATTGTTGTCTCAAATGAAATGTTGCTAATGTATGACCCCGAACTTCCTTTATGGGACGCGTTTAAAATTGCAGATGATGTTTTAATTAATGCAGTTATTGGGTTAACTGAGCTTGTTGTTCTTCCTGCACGCGTAAATGTAGATTTCGCAGACACAAAGAAAATTCTTCGTCGCAGTGGTCCAGCTGTTATTGGAGTTGGAAATGGTAAGGGTGAAAAAAGAGCTATACAAGCTATTACTGATGCTCTATCTAATCCTCTTATCGATGTGGATATTTCTACCTCTACCGGAGCTCTAGTCAACATAAAAGCTAACAGAAACATAGCTATGACAGAAGTTGACGCTATTACAACCATGATTACAGACCAAATTCATCCTAAAGCTGAATTTGTCTGGGGTTGTAATATAGATGAAACCATGCCTGATGATGAAGTATCTGTTACTGTTGTAATTGCGGAAGTTAGATCTCCTTACCTCTTCAAATCTGAAGAAATGACAATTGATGCCTTATGGACAGAATAGATTTCCATTTTTTCTTTTTGTGGTCTTTTTATTCTTTAGTTCAATTATGATATTAGGCCACTATGTCTAATCTCCAAATTCATGATTTAGAAGATATGCTTATTTTGGAGTCTACTAATCAATCGATTGGAATAGTAGGTTTCACACTTCTAAAGAATGAAAGTAACAACTTTTCTAAATTCTCAAATAAATTGTTTAACTATATTGATTCGTTTGGCTATCCGTATACTATAAAAATTACTCAAAGTTCAGTCAATCTTTTTCTCCTCATCAGTACTAAAGACATTGGAGAGCTTATAGTAAAAGTTTCCACATTAATGAATCGGATGAAAAAACTTGGTCCTTTTGATTCATGTTTAATTATGTCTCCTTTGAATCACAAGAAAACAACAGAGCAAATTCAAAGTTTTCTCTCTTCAAAAATCAAACGAACTAAAGATCCAAAAATTGTTGAAATCAAGAAAGAATACTGGACATTTCTATCTTTAAAGTTTTCAAAGTACGACTCCAATCATTTTACAGGATATATCAAGAAGGTTTTGACTTATCCTTCATGCTCAGTTCACCTCAGTACACGCTTTTCAAATAGAAATGCAAGAAAGAAAAAGAAAACACAATTTGGAATCATGATTTCGTTTAACTCTTTATCTATTAAAGGATGCAAAGATTTCATTGAAAAGCTAACCTTATTCTCTAAAGAATATCAGCACAAAATTTCCTGTGTCTTGGATTTTCATCCGTATCATGATGTAAAAAAAGCTAAAATAGCCCATTTTATAGGTTTAACTAAAACAACTCAAACGGCTATTTTATGGAACAATGTTTTAAATTTAGAAGTTCTTATTCCTAATGTTAACTTTCAGAACATTTCACCTCAAGACAGAAATAGTGAAGTTTTGCAAGTCACTAAAACAACACAAAAGCCCTATCAGAAAATAAGTAAAACTCAAACACATAAAGATTTGATTCAAAAAGTCCTTACTCCACTACAAGTAGAAAAAAGTGCGCTAGGAATTAAAGAAACAGAGAAGAGAAACGAAAAAGAGAAGATTTCACCAACCCTGTCTTTTTTTGGTAAAGAAGTTACAGAGGAGGAAGTAGAGCAACTTGTAAAGACTATACCTTCAGCCCCAAAGTAGACATAAAAAATACCACGAGAAACCACTTTTGTTATTTAAAGGATTACAAGAGCAAGTTTCTGCAAGGAAGCAATGTTGATAAGGCAAACATTTTATCCGTATCAAGGAAGGAAAGAATGCCAAAAAACACAAAAAGAAAACGTTTTCATAGAAATAAAACTTTAGCGCTATCGGAAAGGGACGTTGAACATCAAGTTATCCAACTATTAGAAAAAGCAGATAAAATCATTCAATCAGATATTGATCTCGCTCAAAACTATGCTAATCAAGCAAAAAGAATTCAGATGAAAACAAGGGCAAGGTTCCCTCCCCAATGGAAAAAACGTTTTTGCAAACATTGTAAATCTTTTCTCCACCCAGGGATAAACTGTAGAATTAGGCTTTCTTCATCCAACAAAAGAGTAGTAATCAAATGTTTCCATTGTAACCAATATTCAAGAATTCCATACCACAATAAGGAGGGTAACAGTGAAAGAATTAATTAATAAAGTGCGCCATGGCCCCCCAAAAATTAGAATTGGCAAAAAAGGGATAACAGAGAACATCATAAAGGAAATTAAATCTTTACTAAAAATAGACAAAACTATTAAAATAAAATGTCTACATGTGATACCCAAAGAATCAGTTGAAGCAATTGCTCAAAATATAGTAAGATTAACTAATAGCAATATCATAGAACTCAGAGGAAAAACAATTATTTTACAAATAAAAAACTAGCAATGGTCCAGAGACTTTTTTACTTCAACTACTTCAGGGAAAGAGAGGATTTTGTGAATTTGCGTGCTTACTGGCTTGTTGTTGACTAAATCTAGATACTTTTTGTAGCTCCTTTCTATATTTCTATCAGTAACATCTTTTTCCAGTAAGAACAGGTTTTCCTCTTCAATCACTTCATTAAGACTTGACGATATTTTATCTCTAAAATATACCTCAAAAACTAGATTGTTTAGCATGACGACAAGAGATTTTTGTAGGTTTTGAATATCTCGACTTAAATCTCTATTTTGGATTAATCTTAAGTTAATCACTGTTTTTACTATTTTCTGAAAATTTTCTTGATTTAGTAGTTTTGGAATCGGAATTCGGGCAATTTGATTTGTACGGAAATCATATAGATTGAAGACTTTCTTATTTACTATTTGGGTGTAATATTGAATCATAGTAGAATTAAGAACAGCAAGGAGATAATACCAGTTTATCTTTTCGATAAATTCATCCTTAATCGCTAGTGTAATAACATCTGTTTCATTTATTGTTGAAGGAGAGTTTTCATCAACTAAAGCAAATTTGTTTCTTTCATTTTGGTAGGGGCAGATTATTTTTGGCACACGATTTATTAAAGAAAGAGAACGGTAGGCAACGTAATCATAAAATTCTTTTAGTTTATATTTTATTTTTGAGCTCTCTAAACGGGATTTGTATTTTTTCAAATAATTAAATAATGTTGGGTAATCTTCTATATTTTTTCCTTTTAAAAAAATCCAATACTGATCACTTTTGTTCCAGAAAAATTGTTGTATGTCTCTATTCTTTATCAACAACCGTAAACCATCGACTTCAGAATCAGGTAAGTTGACTTGGATACGATTATACCCTTCATAGGTTGATTTGGATAATTTTTTTAGACAAAATATGTTGTTGTTGCCTGTTGAACACCCTTTACCAATACTACAGATACCTGTAAATGATTGTGATTTCTTATCATCACCGAGATAGTAGGAAGAATGATCTTCCATATAATCAATTATGGGGGTCTTTCCAAAAATCCATCTTTTATCCGTGAGTTCTGCTTGTTTTATCTCTACATTAGAAAAATTAGCCTTATTGATATGGGATATAGTCCCTATTTTATTGAGGAAGTAGACATCAACTAATGTTTGACCCGGGAGTTTTTTCTCAATAGAAACGATAGCTGTATCTACTCCTAAACGTCTTTCTCTTTGATAAAAAACAGTTCTATTACTCCGAAAATCTATAATTTCTCTAATAGTAGAATTTGATAATAAAAACTGTCTTAGGGAATCGCTATCAGTTCCTTCAAGCCAATATCTCGGAGTAATAAATGAAATTAGACCTCCCCTCTTACACAGATTCAATGCTCTTTCCCAGAAGATATTTGAAATATCTCCATTTGAATTATAAGTTGAATAGATACTTTTGTAGACTCTTCGTTCACCAAGATTTAGTTTTTTTACATTTATGTATGGTGGATTACCAACAATTACATCAAAACCACCACAAGCGTGAACCCTTGAAAATTGTTTAAACCAATGAATAAAAGGTTGTTTCATTAGCCATTTCTTTGCAAAATTTATATCTTTTTGTGATACAATGGACAAGACTTTTTTTTCCCATTCTTTATCTATATTTTTAATTCCAACATGACATTCTTGAAGAAAATCGTAACCTAAAAGACTATTACTTACAATAAAATTGGGTGTTATAAACGGTAGAGTTTCACTTTTTGTGTTCTTGAAAGCGTGCTCATACAGTTTTAGTTTAGCTAAATAAACTGATTCAGAAGAAATGTCTAAGCCATAAAGATTATTTCTAATAATACAGAAAATTATCTTTTCTTTTATAGTTTCGTCACCCAATGATGAAAAATTCCCGTAGTTTTCACTTTTTAGTAGATTACTACATGTTAAATAAATATCAAACAAAAAGTCAAATGAGCGTAAAAGAAAAATACCCCAACCCATCGCAATGTCGCAAATTGTGAACTGAGGCAGTATTTGATGATATAGCAATGAAGCGATATGAACATTTCTCTGCTTTAGAGCTTCCTTAAAGTTTGTTAATTCTTTTAGACCTAATATTTTACTTAATTTGCTATTTAGTGAATAAAGTATGGTTTTATCAAGAATATAATCTACCACAAAATCAGGAGTGTAAAAGAGTCCTTTACCTTTTTTTTGATCACTAGACTGAGAAAATATTAGCTTTTCTGTAGAAATTATTCCATTCTTTATCTGATCAAAAGATACTCTTTTACCACTTTTTAACATAAAACCAATATAACCTTAAAATTTAGCATTTTTCTCTTTTTCGTATCTGTACAAAATTAATATGAAGGAAAATTATCTACCTGTATATTGATGAAAACTCAATAAGTGGGCAGAAAGAACCAATTGTGTTGCGAAAAAGTTCTTACAATAAAATTTCAAGGTTTAAGTGAAACTAGTTTCGAGAAAGAATTTCTGAAACTCTAGTGCAGTCAAGAAGTGATTGATGAAAACATAAAAACTTTGTATACCAAACCAAAGAGGGTATTCTTACTGCTTTTCCTAACTAAAGGAAAGCAATCTTGCAACTTTTTCAGCAGCTCTAGACATATCTAAAAACAATAATCCCAATTTTGCATCAGGAGTTGAGCTTACAGTTAGAACAGCATTTTCACCGGCTTGCATTGTTATAATATGTCCATGTTCTCCTTCAACAAAAATTTTCTTTAATCCACCCTTTTTTAGTTCTAATGCAACACGCTCCCCCAGAGACAACATAGCTGCGGTCATCGCAGCAAATCTAGTTTCTTCAATTTGTTCAAGTACTACGGATGCAATTGGTAATCCCTCTGCTGAAACAATGGAAACATCAATGATGCCAGGAGATCTGAATCTCAATTCGTTTATACATTCCATAAGTTCAGAGTTCATAGATTCTAAGTTTATGCTTGAGTTAAATAATGCCATTTTAAATCATCCAGATATTATACTGCACATAAACATAAAAACCCAACAATAAAGTAGGAGGAGATTAGCTAATTTCAATTTTAGGGTAAATATCCAGACATAATTGTTTTATTTCTTCCTTTTGTTTCAAGGGATTGCCGGAGAGAAAGATGGACTTAGTGGGTTTAGCGAGTTTGACTATTTCATCGGTAGTGGTTGGTTTATTGCGATTAATAGATCTGTAGTTGTCAATTGCCCTAAAATAAGATTGGGGCTCGTAAACAAACATTGTACCTGGACCTACTATAACTACAATATCAGAATCTCTAATACACCATGCAGGATGAGCAGAATCATTAAAACTTTCTATAATTATAATGTTTGAATTAGTTTTAAGATAATCATAACAAGATTGCACGGCATTGGCGTAATATTGACCATTCAAGGCATAATATTCATGTTCACTTCGATATTTTTTAAGTCGGCAATTACTTCCAATTACGGAATCAACAAGGGTTCGGTTTGTCCAAAACTTTTGATTAGAATATATTGACTCATCTAAAATGTAAGTATTCTTCAGTTCTTCTCCTCCACTATAAGTTGTAAAACGTTGAAGCAAAGGAACACTGCCAGAGAACCTAGAAAAAAAGGTATTCAATGTGCCTTCCTCTGAGAAATAAAAAGGAAAGGCTTGGGTATTAACGCGATGAACAGGGTTTACTAGTATAGGAGAAACATCATTGGAGGAACAAGAAAGTAGATCAAGTACGTCAAGTGACACAAAGTGTGAATGTTTTTGCACGAGTTCCTCAATTTGAGGGGAATGGAAAAAGAGATTGTTCCCACTTAAGGGTTTAAAAGGAGTTGTTATTATAGATTTTTCATTTTCAAAAAACGTAATTATTTCTTTGGCTACGGTAGTTTTACCAGAATTAAATTCTAACAAACCACCAATGAAGATAGTGAAAACCATCGATAATACCTAAAATAGCGAGAAAAGAGGGTTGATATATGTTTCGAAAAAGGAGAGGAACAAGGAAACTTCTTGTTAACTGACCAAGTGATTTTTAATATCTCAAATACTTGGTTTTAATGATATTTTCACATAATCTATGACATTAATATCATTCTACCTTTTTGAGGGCACCGATAAAATATAATGTTTTCCAGAATATTAATACACTTGGTATAATTTATTTATTCAGTGATATTTTATTCTCTCCTTTATTCTTTTTCAAATAATTATATATAGAACAGAAGAAAGGAAATTGAAAGATAAACTAGATAGGATAATGTTGCTTAGAAAATTAGAGTTGGAGCGGGGTGGGAGATTCGAACTCCCGTCCATGGCTTTGCAGGCCACTGCATAAACCGCTCTGCTAACCCCGCTTATCAAAGGTTTTTTTCTTCACTTCCTCTTTTTTTCTGTTAATAAAAAATATTTCTATCTTTCAGATGTTAACTTTTTTTAGCTTCAATTATTTTAATTGTCTAGAATACACGATATGCTTAAACTCTACCAACTCTCTAATCATCATAAAATGTGTATCCTTCTTTGCTTCGTTTTGCATTGACTTATCCATTGTTATTGCCTTTCTTAGTGATTTTATAGCTTTGCGTTCTCGACTAGTGTTTGCTTGTAATATTGCCAATATGTACCAGTATTCAGCATTCTTTTCCTTTCTTTTTGTTTCCCTTAATAGGTTTGCTATTTCTTCGTAGGAACTTTGTTCTAGAGCCAATTTTACTTTCAATGACAGAATTAGCCTACGTTCTTTTTCCTGATTCAATTGTTCTATCATTTTCATAGCTTTGTCATATTTTGATTGATTGATATAACAAGTACTCAAAGCGAATAAAACCTCTGGCAAACCCTCTTTCTTCTCTTTTACTTCTAATAGAACCTTCTCAGCAGCCTTATTATTCTTCATTTTCATATAACATAAGGCTAGATTAACCCATTCTATTACTGATTCGCTTCTTAAGGATAAACCATCTAGAAACAGGTTTATTGCTAAATCAAATTTCTCTTCGTTCATGTAAATATTAGCAAGTCTAAAATATGCTTTTGAATAAGCTTTATCCGTCTCTATTGTCTTTCTAAAATAGGTTTTCGCCATCCTCATTTTATTTGTTTTTTCATAGTTTGAGCCTAAAGAATACAGAATCCATACATCGTTCTTGCTGATTTTCAGGCTTTTTAGGAGTATTTTAATCGCTTTTTTATGCTCATTCATTTTTCTATATGCGATACTCTGAAGTTTCAAAGCTTTAACTGACTCTGGATTATTATCCAAGTATTTGTTAATAATTTTTATAGTTCTTCTATACTTTTTAGCATAAATTTCCAGAGTTGCTATTTTTAATAAGAGCTCCTTCTCCTCATCATATACTCTGTAACTTATTAACAATATAATTGCACTTAAATGCTGCTTATTACGCGCTTCAAATTTCTGTGAGCATTTTAATAAATTCTGTGCGAGTGTATATCTAAAAGAGCTCATCATCTATTATTGTTCTTTTCAAAGTAAAAATCTATCGGAATTGGAAATAATTCTTAAGTTATTATTTTATCAAAAAGAATTAATAGTTTCGTCTATTGTAGTCACATAATGGTCTCTTTAAAGAATATTACTTGGGATTGGAAGGGGAGAAATTTTTACGTAAAAGTCCTTCATTCTCTCGCTGGTGTCGCTACACAAATTCTTGTTAGAAACAAAGATACTCAACGATGTATCCTCATGGATGTTGGTGATGGGATAATTCGTGATCTTTTACCCTTACAATCAAATCTCTACAACAACATTCAAACAATATTGATAACTCATGGACATTTTGACCATATGGGAGGGCTTTTTTCACTT
This sequence comes from Candidatus Heimdallarchaeota archaeon, assembly GCA_030603505.1. Next base: position 20,405 of record JAUVXQ010000003.1, read on the forward strand.
CTGGGTTTCTTTAGGATGATAGGTAGAAGAAGTAAATTAACTATAGTTTGCCCTAAAGATGTTGTTGAAATAAAGGGAATCATACAATTATTCAAGAAAAGCTATAGAGATTCTATTCTATATGAAATTGAATTATTTGAGATAAGTCGAGAGCTTGTTATTGAAGGTTTAAAGATTGAAGCTTTCCAGGTTCAACATCGAGGTTCTCTTGTAGACGGGAGTGAGCTCTCTTCAATCCCAGCTGTTGGTTTTATTCTTTCAGCAGGAAAGGATGGGGAAAAGATCGTCTATACAGGAGATACAGGTTATTTTGAAAAATTAAAAGATTACATTTCCAATGCAGATTTTGCATTAATTGAAGGTACTCACAAAGACAAAACATCGTCATATCATCTATCTATTCAAGAAGCTGAAAAACTCGGAAAAAATGCCAAACAATATTTAATCATTCACAAGACACCTTCTTTAGAAAAATAAAAACAGAATTAGATTATCAACTATTTTTTGCCAAAAACACGTAGTTTTAAATACGGAAAGTAAAATTGTTTTATAGATAATGGTTAACAAAAAATCAACTTCAAAAAAAGAATCAAAAACTAGACCACCTAAAGGTCCCGTTATTTTTGACGAGAACATTGAAAAAATCGAGACTCTAAAAGAGGAAGAAAGTCTTAAGATGGAAACATCAAGCGAGGTAGCTACAAGTACATATATGATAAAACTTGTTCTTATTGGAGATGCTCAAGTAGGTAAAACTTCAATACGTAAAATGTATTTAGGGGAGGGGTTCCCAAAAGAGCACCTAGCAACGCTAGGTGCAGATTTTGCTGTAACCACAAAGGTAGTTAAAAATCACACCATAAAATACCAAATATGGGATCTTGCAGGTCAACCAATGTTCAAAAATGTCAGACCTCGCTTCTTCAAAGGTTGTTTTGGTGCATTGCTTGTGTTTGATATCACACGTGAAGATACTTTTAAAAATCTTTCATCGTGGTTAGATGAATTATACAGAGATAGTGGAAGAGGCGTTGTTCCTGCTATTATTCTAGCTAACAAGACGGATTTGGTTGATAATCAAGTTATTTCTATTAAAGAAGTAAAAGAATTCGTCGAAAACTTGAACAAAAAGACAAAAACTCATAGTGTTGAGAACTTTTTCTTAGAAACATCAGCTAAAACAGGTCTCAATATTGAAAAAGCTTTTGAAATAATTGGGCACTATATTATCAACAGTTTTGGCAAATGAACCAGTGTTTCATTATAGCATTTTCAGCGTATAAATACCAATCAGCACAATTTCACAAACCAGTAGAATCAAGCCGGCTATTAAATGCCCATATATGAAGCTTACAGTTACACTCATTCCATTTAAGAGAATACCAATTAAAATGAAAATATCGTCCAAAGAATAGTCAAACTTGACCTTTCTTTTTTCTGCGATTTGTTTAGAAGATTCCAACGCTATTTCACCAGTAATAGTACAAATAGTATTTCTTAGAGCTGTTTATTTGCCTTTCGAATAAGCACACAGACTATCTATTTTTAGTTTGAAAATATGTGATGTGATGTTGTTGACAAGAGCTAACGTTTTTTCACTTTATGTATATGCACATCTCTATCAAAGTAATATTTTTAAACGTAATATTGTTCCACAAACACGGAAAAGGCGAAAAAAAGCTTTCTCTTCCGGTAAATGAAAATGAGTGAATAATATGCCAACAGCTTATGATGTACCAGCGAATCTATTGATTGAAAGAATTGCTGAAGAACTAAAAAAAGAAACCGAAATTAAACCTCCTGAATGGGCAACTTACACAAAAACAGGTGTTCATAAGGAAAACGCGCCTGATGAGCAAGATTGGTGGTATACAAGAGCTGCTTCAGTTATGCGTAAAATTTACTTAAGAGGACCTATTGGAGTTTCACACCTTAGAATAGCTTATGGTGGTCGTCAACGCAGAGGTGTAAAACCAAATCATTTTGCACGTGGTAGTGGAGCGATTATTCGAAAAGTCCTTCAACAATTAGAAAAAGCAGATTATATCCAAAAACGAGAAATTCATAGTAGTAAAGGACGAATTGTTGTAGGGCGAGTAGTTACACCTAAAGGCCATTCTTTCATAGATAAACTATCCACAGAAATAAAAAGAACAATACCTGAATTAGAAAGATATTAAAAAATCAATCAACCTATCTAAAGATAAACCTTCAATTAGAGAGGATTGCTAGAAATGTATAATGATGAAGAAATGGAAGCTATAAGACAAAGAAAATTAGCTCAATTACAAAAACAACAAGCATCAAATGTACAAGAAGAGAATCAAGCTGTACTTGATGCACAAAAACAAGCAATCCTACGCCAAATACTGACAGAAGAAGCTAGACAAAGATTGACAAATGTCAAATTGGCAAGACCTCAATTAGCAGAAGCTGTTGAATTACGATTAATACAACTATCTCAACAAAGTACAATATCAGAAAAAATATCAGACCTTCAACTTAAAGAAATCCTGAGAAAACTTCAAGGACAAAAACGTGAAACAAAAATCAACATTAGGCGATTATAAATGGCAAGAAACAGATATTTACCTAGAAAATTAAGGTATGCAAAAGAAATGAAACGAAGTTCTCCTGTTCCTAGTTGGATCACGATTAAAACAGGACGCAAAGTACGAACTAATCCTCAAAGACGTAAATGGCGTTCTAGTAGAATAAAACGATAAAAGGATGAAAGATTATGTCTCAAACAGAAGCTATTGAAACAATACTAATTGTTCCTTTATTCCCAAAATTAAATCAAGTAGCACCTCACAAACGCACGCCTAGAGCAATTAGACTTCTCAAAGAGTTTGTTGTAAAACATACCAAAGTAGATCAAGTAGTAATTACCAACGAATTGAATGAATTTATGTGGAAAAGGGGGATTCGAAAACCACCGCGTAAAATAAAAATTAGGGCAATAGTTGAAGAAATAGACGAAGAAAAAATAGCAACCGTACATCTTATTACTGAAAAGGTTGAAATCGAGAGTCGTCCCGAATTAAGGGGAATTAAACTTCCTGGCGAGCTCGAAGAGGAGGAAGAGGAAGAAGAGGAAGAAGATATTTCTTCCTCAGCTGAAGAACAGGTTGAAGAACAAGCTGAAGAACAAGCTGAAGAAGAGAAATAATCCTCTCATTTTTCTTTTATTCTGAGGGGAACAATTTGGACATCGCAAAAACAACCTTTTTAGGAAACTCAAGTTTAGGTATTTTCGCATTAGCTACCGACAAATATATTTTACTACCGCATAGCATCAAGCAAAACATACTAGAAACAGTAGAAAAAGTACTAGAAGTACCTATAATACAAACAACTGTTGGAGGAACAGTATTAGTTGGTGCCATGGTTGCAGGAAATTCTAATTTTCTTTTTGTTCCCTCTACAATAAGTCCTGAAGAGATGCGTTTAATCAAAAGTCCACTAGAAGGAAAAGTCGAAATAATTGTGATAGAGAGTAAATTAACGGCCCTAGGAAATTTAATTTCAATGAATGATAAAGGGGCAATAATAAGTGAGACATTTGAAAAACAGGTTCAAAAGAAAATTGAAGATACAATTGGAACCGAAGTTGTCTTTGGAAGTTTGATGGAATCGCCTCTTGTCGGAACACTTGCTTTCTCTACAAACAGAGGTGCGCTTGTGCACCCTCTCCTTTCTGAAGAGGAATCTAGAGCTATATCTTCGGTACTAAGAGTAAAAACCGATTTATGCACAGTGAATAGAGGTGTACCCTACCCTCGAGTTGGGATTATAGCAAATTCAAAGGGGGCAGTTATTGGAGTGGATACAACTGGACCCGAATCTATGCGTATTTTCGAAGTATTGCTATCTCCTTAAGCATGTGAACAATCGCTACAAAAAATGCGTCTATCTTATAATAAACTAAAACTTTAGTTTCAAAAACTTGAAAAAGACATTATTAATTGGTGTATTGGTGTTACAAGAATGACCTCTGTTAAGGTTTTCAAAATCAAAGGCGTATACAAATCAGGAAAACGCAAAATTACTTTTGGAAAAGAAATTAGAGCCCTAAATAAAGAAGATGCTTTAGAAGAATTATACTCAATTCTCGGGAGTAAACATCACGTGAAAAGAAATCTTATCAAAATCAAACCCAAGGATATTACAGTGATTACCAATCCAGATGAGATAAAAAATTTCGTTGTAAAAACTTTTACAACTGAAGATGATTTGAAAATTCCCTTCAAAAAGTGAGTAAATTGGCCGAAACATCACAACCTCAAAAAATTTCTAAAGAAGAAATAAATAATCTTATTTATACAGCTCAACAACTCGAGCAACAAGCACAACAATATCAAAAGCAAATTGATATACTTAACAGCTATTATACAGAGATACAAAGTGCAGAACAAACCCTAGTTGAGCTTTCTGACTGTAAAGATAAACATAATCTATTAGTTCCCATTGGTGCTGGTTGTTTTATCTATGCTTCAATTCAAGCAGCAGAAAAGGTTATTGTATCAATTGGTGCTCGTGTTCATACAGAAAAAAATCTTCCTGAAGCTATTAAAGGAGTTCAAAAGAAAAAATCAGAAATTGACAGTCAACTTTCACAGATAAGATCTAGTTATAATGAAGTTGTAGAACGTTTGAGTGGCATAGATATGCTCCTCAAATCAGTTTAAATTATTTTGAAAACATAGGAGAGGTGTTTTATTTTGTTTAACCAACTTAATAGAGGTCTTTCAAATTTCTTTAAGAAGATTACAATCAAAGAATTCTCACCAAAGTCTTTTCGAAAACTAACTATTAAATTAAATAATATACTCGTCCAAAATGACGTAGCTGTCAAGACAGCTAAAGCCATATGTAAGAAATTAGAAGAAAAACTTATACACACAGAACACGCAAGATTTTCTAGCCTTAAGCCGTTAATCATTTCAAATCTCAGGGACGTTTTAATTGAAGTAATGGCACCTCCAGAGAATATTGACATTTTAAGATTAGTAGAAGAGAAAAAATCAAAAAACAAACCGTTAGTCATAATGTTTATTGGTATAAATGGTGTGGGAAAGACCCTAACAATAGGGAAGATTGGTAAGTATTTACAAGATTATAATTATTCTTCTGTTTTTGCTGCTAGTGACACTTTTCGTGCAGGTAGTATCCAACAACTACAGAAACATGGAGAGAAATTGGGTATTCGTGTTATTGCTCAAGAATATGGCTCTGATGCCGCAGCTGTTGCTTTTGATGCCATTAACCACGCAGAATCAAAAAAAATCGATGTAGTTTTAATAGATACAGCTGGTAGAATTGAAACAAATGTTAACCTTATGGCGGAGTTAGAAAAACTAAAACGAGTTGCTGAGCCAGATTTAATCGTTTTTGTTGGTGATGCTTTAACAGGTAATTCACTTGTTTCACAAGCAACACTTTTTCATGAAAAGATTGGCATTGATGCTTCAATTCTGAATAAAATGGACGCAGATGTTAGTGGAGGAGCCGCTGTTTCGATTACAAATATTACAAAAAAACCAATTCTTTTTATTGGAACGGGTCAAAAATATAAGGACATCCAATCGTTCCACCCAGAGAAAATAATCGATCAAATTTTATCAAAAAAATAATCCTTTCCTTTATAATAAAATAAAAAAATAAAAATAAAAAAATGAAAATGAAAAAGAAAACGAATTAAAGGAATTATCCAAATAGAGCTCCAAGCCCAAGATCTGTATTTTCTTCCTCTTCAGGTTCTTCTTTCTTCTTTTTTTCTTTTGGAGCAGATTTTTCACTTGCGGCTGCTACTGGTGCGGCTGCTACTGGTGCGGCTGCGGTAACAGCTGTTTTTAAAGCTTCCTCGACGTTAACTTCTTTCAAAGCTGCTACGAGTGCTTTAACACGTGATTCGTCAATCTTTGCGCCAGCTGCTTCAAGGATACCTTTGACCTTTGTTGCAGTGATATTTACTCCAAGTTCGTGTAGAACTAAAGCTGCGTATACATATTCCATATTTTTCACCTATCCAAATAATGATTCTAATCCCAAATCCTCTTCTTCTTCAGGTTCGCTCCCTTCTTCAGGTTTGCTCTTTTCTTTAGGTTGTCCTTTTTTGGTCTCTTTAACTTCCACTTTTTGTTGTACTTGTCGCGTTTGTTTTAGAGATTCATGCACTTTGTCTGATAAAGCACTCGAATCTTTGCTTGCAATTAGAGAAGCTACTGAATGTGATCCTTGCAAAGCTTTCGTTAAAATAAGTGGTAGTGATTTAGTTGTAAGGATTCCAGCATTAACTGAAAGATTTAGAGCTTGCTGATAGACAGCTGAGAGAATTAACGGGAGACTTGCTTTTGTCAAAATTCCAGCATTAACTGAAAGATTTAAAGCTGAACTGTATGCCCATTGAAGGTTTTGTTCATAGATTCCATAATCTAATACTAGTGAATCTCCAAGAACAATTTCACCGTTTTCAAAAGCAACGGAGAATTTTAAACCTGCTTGAAAAGGGTATATATTCAAACGACGCAAGAGAAGAGCAACACTACTGTTAACACGTTCACCTTCTTTAGTTACAACTGATTCCTCAGAAATTCTAATTTGACCTCCTTCAATCCTTGTCTTCAAACCCATCGCTTGTAATTCTGAAATAATGGGTCCTGGAGGTATTCCTGTGTTCATTGGTAGTATAACTACATCATTGGATGCTACTTGTCCTGCCTTCGCGGGTGCAGGGATTTTGTTTTTATCCATATATGTTGCGAGTTTGAAGGGGTTTGTCTTAGTAAGTAAGAATGCACATGGTCCTTGTATGTGTCCTATAAGATTTTCAATTCCTGGAATCTTCTTTCGAACAGCTGAAATAGCTTTTCGCATATAACTATTTTTAGCCATGATTATTTTCGCATCTTCCCTTAAATCGGAACGCATGGCTTGTACGACGCGGGTATTTATGTTTTCAATTTTCACTAGTCCAATTATGGGGTAGGACAACAGTTCTTTTGTTAGGTTGTCGACAATTGCTTTTTTCTTATCGGATATTTTTACTTTTGTTGTTGTCATATTGTCACTCACCTAATTTTGATTGCGGGTCCCATTGTTGTTTTGATGAACAAAGAACGAATATTAAATTCGCCCTTCTCTAGTTTATTTTCAATGGCTTTAACTACCGCAAAAACATTTTCACTGAGATGATCAAGCTCCATATCGGAATTTCCCACCTTTACGTGAATAACGGGAGCTTGTCTGAGTCTTACTTGCACAATTTGCTTAACATTCTCTATAATTGAAGTTATAGATGCAGTTGGTGGAACAGGTTTAGGCATTTTTCCCCTAGGTCCAAGGTATTTTCCCAGGTTTCTACCAATTATTGGCATCAGGGGGGCACTGGCGATAAAGAAATCATGTTCTTGGGCTATTTTTTTAGCAACCTTTGGGTTGCGACTAATATTATCCAATTCTTCCTTATCAATTACTCTGGATACACCAGAAGATTGTGCTTCAACTATCTGAGCACCCTCTGCAAGAACACAAATCTTCATTTCCTTGGTTAAAGGGCTAGGTAACCTAACCTCTATCTGGAAACGATTAGATGGATCTTGAAGGTTGACGTCACGAAGGTTAATAGCTAAGTCAACAGACTCAGTGAATTTTCGAGAAGGAGACTCACTTTTCATCTTTTTAATAGCTTCAACAAGTTGTTGTTCGTTCATAATATCATCCTCTACCGCTTCCGTTAGGTCGCTTAATGACCAACGGTCAACGCAGTCAGAACTTAATGTCAGCAAAACAAGGAAACTTTTAAACCTTTTCAAAGACGAGAAAGGGTTAAAGTCAAAGAAGATAAAAGAAAAAAAGAGAAATATTTTTAGATTTCAGAACAAAGAGATAATAGATTTGATTTTAATGGGTTTTGAAATTCCAGTATCCAAATTAATTATTTCAGCCAAAAAAGCTTACGAAAATGCTTATGCTCCTTACAGCAATTTCCGTGTAGGTGTAGCTCTTCTATCAAAAAAAGGAAATATTTATACAGGTTGCAACGTTGAATTTGTGGATTATTTAGCTCTTCACGCCGAACTTAATGCTATTGGTTCCGCCGTAAATAGTGGAGAAACAGATATTATTACAGTAGTTGTTTATTCTTCTTGTTCTCCCCCTGTTCTACCTTGTGGGTCTTGCCGTCAAAAACTTCTCGAGTTTTCCAAACTTCATGACCATGATATAACAATTATTGCTGTTAATAATAATGACGAGAAAATTAAGCATCCATTAAGTGATTTACTTCCATTTGGGAACATTCCTGTTGAGAAATAGGTTTTGTACTCTGAAAATTGTGCAAGTCTGTTGAGAGGAGCATGCAAAAATATTAAAGCCATCTATTCAATGTATTTTTGTAACTATTTAATTGTTAAAGCTAATTTATATTAGGAAAGGATTCAATATGAGTGAAGAAGAAGTCAAGAACTGCTCCAATTGTGGAAGCCCCATGCTAAAACGTCATGATTATCTACCTGATGATTTTGACTTAAAGGAAGTGAAGGACTTTTGGCTATGTGGTTCTTGTATGCTATATGAGCTCATTGAATAAGAAAAATTGATGGAGGTATAATCTCTGTTCCATGCTTTTCTTTTGCTTCAATAAGTCTTTTTCTTTGTTGTTCGAGTTCTTCGAACAATTCATTAGGCACATCTTGCTCATTACGGAAAATAGTCTCAATTCGATCTACTTTATCAAGGAATTTTTGAACTCTTATTGAGAATTCAGCTTCGTATCTTTCCCTATTATAATCTTTATTGAATGCTTCTTTAAACAACTTCACTAAATCCTCGTATTTAGGTATATACCCAATCGGTGTTCTAATTGCACCACATTCACCATGGACTCTTGCTTCAGCCCAAAGGAGCCAGATTTTTTTATCCAAAATAGCATCATAGTATTTGCCATTTTCGTCTTTAAGGAAGTAATTAGTTGAAAAAATCAGGGGACGATGCTCTTTGTCTACCCTTCTACCAAAATCAAAATGTGCTTCGAGGTATTTTCCAAGTGGGACTACAATGAAATCCAAGTTAGCCATTGGTTGATGTTTTCGAACTCCTGCCTTTCCTAGAGTGGCGGATGTCGTTTCTGATTCAACTGAAGCTCCAATTGCTACACCATGGTTCCAACTGAAAGTTTCATAAAAGGGAACGGAAATATCGCTATCTCTTCCACCATAGAGTATCCCTGAAACTTTTACACCATCAGGGCTGTGAAGTTTTTCATCACAATTATCCAACTCTTCGATTCTTATTGTGTAACGAGAATTAGGGTGAGCAAACTTCAATTCGTTACCATCATCGTCCTTCTTTCCTGCTTCCCATTCACCAAGTAGAGAAGAAGTCCAATTGATACCTGTTTCAGGAATTTTAGTTTGATCTCCCATACCAATCCAATAAGGCTTACCTTCTGTAATTTGAATATTAGAAAAAATGGTCTCATTTGGGGTAGTTAGTGATTTATATATTTCAGGATCGTCTCCTGGACTAACATCCTTGATAATACCAAAAATACCACTTTCGATATTTACTGCCCTAATCTCTCCATTTTCGTTTATACGAAGATAGACTATGTCGTCGCCAACGATTGAATTACCGGGGACCATTGCTGTTGAAGTTTTTCCACAAGCACTTGGAAATGCACCGAGGAAATAGGTTTTTCTTTCTTTTCCTAATGCGTGAACAGCTGAAATAAACATGTGTTCTGTAAGCCAATCCTCGTTTACAGCCTTATTAATAGCTAAACGCAAAGCAAGTTTTTTTAGACCTAGACTATTACCTGCATATTGGTTATTCACACTTAGTACTCTGTTTTCTTCTAGGTCGATATAGATTCGTCTATCATCAATATTTTTTGTCACGTTCTTGTCAGTTAGTTCACCAGCTGAATGAATGAGATAGAAGAAATCCTCTGAACCTTCAAGACGCTTAAATTGCTCGTATCCTTTACGGTACAGTAGGTCTTCAGAATGGGCTACATAAGCAGAATCCGTTATCTGTAAAGCTGAAATTGAAAAGCGGGAGTTGGTAGGACCTAAGCAGAAAAAGCGAATGATAGCAATTTTCCCTCTCATGGCACCGTCCATAATCTTTAACACTTCTTCCAACCCCTCATCGCGATCTTTTGTGTTAATATGTGAACCAAACTTTTCTTTTTCAGCTGCAGGGACAAGCAAACGCGTATTTGCTTTATCTCTCGCTTGATCAAAATAAGAGTCATAATGAACTGTGTGACCCTCTTTTTCTAATTTTATTTCCTCTCCTAGATCAATAGATAATTGTCTAACATAAGCAATATCTTCTGGAGAATCATCAATAGCTACAGCTTTATCTGGTTTACAAAGAGAAAGAAATTCTTCAATTACTGCAATCACTTTTTTGTTCTTTAATGCTTCTACTTTTTGGACATCTCTGTCATTAAGCCATTTTTTTAATCCCATAAGAGAGATAAAAAACAGTTATTTATTATGTTTATGGATGAACTATGAACTATATTTTTCTATAAAAACTAGCTTGAGAGCTGAAACTGAAGAAATACAGTGAAAATAGGTGCTTGTTGAACTTATTAACTATCATTAAATAGTTCTTTATTCCATTCATCTACTATTTTAAATAACTCTCTTCGCTTCTCAAGCTCCATATCTAAAGACCAAAAACCCAGATCTACCAAAGATTTGGTCAATTCCTTTGGTTGGGAGACGGTATAATCTTGGAACTCTTGATTCCATTCAAAGAAGGCTTTTAGTTTAGTGTAAATAGAATAAGGGAGACGATCTTTTAAGCAGTAACAATCATTCCAGTCATAGGAAATAAATTTTAACCTTATTAAATCATCAATGCATTTATCGAGATATTTGTCATGTTTCTGGTTGAACATCTAATATTAATTGTAGAGAACTCTATTAAATGTAAACAGAAAAAATAAGACATACTAGTGTATAGTAAGAAGTATTCGAAAACAATTTTACATTTTAGAATGCTTATTAAACCTTTAAATGAGAGCAAGAAAGTTTGATCTTTAACAAGACACTGAACATACAAGTTTTTGCTTTTAATAATTAGATTCGAATAAAGAAAATTAAAGGTAAGAGGGTAGAACCCAATTTCTCATGGTTTGTTGATGCTGAAAAAGCAGTTGTTCCAATTTTGTGAAACGATGCTTCCTACACTTCTTTATAGCCATGTATTGAACTGCGGGTGCAAGAGGGTCACCATTTCTAAATTCTCCCACTTGAATAAAGGCCTTCATGAAGATTCTCATCTCCAAAACTTCGATTTTGTGAAGTTGATCTTTATATTTTCTAAGTAAGGGATAAATTTCGTCAAAACGTTGTAAATCAAGTAATTCTTGAGCTAAAAGCAAACCAGCATAAGTATCTTCAATAAAAGTGGTATTGTCAGTTCTTATTCTATTCTTTAGAATGTTAATACAATTAAGATGTCTTTGCTCATCACTGATTTCTTCATCAGTTATTGTTTTTTCTATCATGAACTCTATTATGTGTTTTACTCTATTAAGACTGAAATAATTGGTATTAGATAGTTCTTTCAACGTATGATTATCTAAATTTGCGTTTAAGATGAATTCTGTTAGCAACAAGAAATCACTATAATGGTTCTTACAACCTTCAATTATTTCATCAATTAAATCTAGAGATGTCTCTAAGTCAAAGTCTATTTTGCGTGAATATACGTAGAATTTGATTAAATTGAGTGTATGCAAAATCTGACTTTCAGTGTTTTTATCAAGGTTTTTAATATAAAATTCTTTTTTAAGTAACTTATCTACTTCATTAATCATTTCAAAGGCTTGGATGATTTTACCCTGCAAGGCTTTAACAACCGAAAAATAGGCACATAAGGTTATAAAATAACTGAAATAAATGCTTTTTTCGCTGACTAGCTTCAGAATATCATATGCATCTGTAAAAGACGATTCAGCCAAAGATAGGTTCGAGTTTAGTAAATGAGTTAAACCAGTGAAGTAGTAAACGATTCCTTTAACATCATCTGGCATTTTATTGAATAAAGATTTATTGGAGAGTATTTTTATGCTAGTTTCCAGTGCTTTTTTATTGTCTTGTGTTCTCATATAAATAACACTTAACATTCCGAGTGTTTGAGCTAAACTTCTGTAAAATTTGTTGTGATAAAAATAATTTAAGCAATCCTCGAATATTTGAATACTCGTAGGATCATGTTCTTCTAACCATTTATCGACTGCATATGAATAAAGTATAAAATAATGTATGTATTTATCACAATCTGTTAGTTGGTTCAAAATTTCAAGAGATTTATCCATAGCTTTCGCGCTTTTTTCCTTATTTCCTTTAATCTTTTCAGCATACCATATGTAGGAATAAGCCCAAACTATGCCGTCTTGATAATTTATCTCTTCAGAAATAGTTAGCATTTCATTGATTAGTTGAGAAGCAAGTGGAAGCTTTTCTTTAAAATTGTATATAATAGGTATTTTGTAACCATAAAGGTTTACCAATGCCTTTTTATCATCAATAATCCTACATTTCTCTATAGTTTTATCAATTAGTTCTGAAACCCCATGAGATTTTTCATTAGATGCAAGTAATTGTAAATTTCTAACAGCTGACCAAAGATCCTCACTGTTTTCTATCTCCTCTATCTGTTTTTCCATGTCTTCAAGTGACAAATGAATCACCTAACTCAATTATACTCAGTGAAATAGTCTTTATAAACCGTTGTTCTTAGATTGCAGTTAGATTACAGTTTTTATATTATCACCCTTCTAATTTTACATTGATTTTACAAAAAAAGAAAAAGAAAGATGCTTCCTCAAGGCCTAGGGTTGCCAAATAGGTGGAAGGATCGAATCATCGCCATCTTCAGGGTCAAACATTGTAATCACTTTTAATTGTGTTAATCTAAATATGGGATGAAGATTAAAGAACAGCACAGAAAAAAAGTGACAAATAATGTTATCTAGCTATCAAACAGTGCTTTTTCTAAAGAATTCAAAAATACAAAAAAAGAAAAAGAAAAACGCCTCCTCAAGGGCTAAGGTTGCCAAAGTGGAGGTGTGATTGCATCATCGCCATCTTCAGGGTCAAATAGTTTTCTACTCATGATAATCACCTTTTATATAGAAATGAAGATATTAAAGAACACAAGAAAACAATTGACATGATAAAGAAAAAGAAATAATTTTTGATCATCTATTATTATTCGCACGATTTTCCTTAAAAGATTTGAGCTTACTTTATTTTACTCTTATTACAAAGATAAGTTAAAATTATCAATTTAATTTGATTATTTTTCATCTAGATTCCCAATCAAATTCCTTAAATCCCTTTGAGCGTTCTTTCATACGCTTTGCAGCTTTATCTTTAACTCTATAGATATTATCATAGAAATTATTCACTTGTTCAGCTTTTTCCCTAAATAGTCTCGCTTCTTCCGCTCGTTTCTTAAAATCAAACATGTACTTTAGATATTGGGAAAAGGTCATTTTTTTATCACGTAAGTATTTTCTTAATAAGTAATAAATTGACAAGATTTCAAATATTGTTAATAAAACGTATAAAACAATTAATACCCATTCTTTATCAGGTTTTAAAAAAGAGAAGAAAAAAGCAATTGGGAGATAAGTAGCAGATACAAACATAACTGGAACACCTAGAAAGAGGTAGAGAATTTCGTTAAAAACATTAGCAAACTTAGACCCTTTATTAGCTAGAAAATTTAGAAAATAACGTAAGGATGCAAGAATAAGAAGAACGATTGTTACAAGACCAGCTAATATCTTGATTAAATTATTGCCATATATAAAAGCGTAAACGATAAAAAAGACAAAAGTTCCTGCAATTGTTAATCGTTGAATTAATTTCTCCCTTCTGAAGATCTTTCTTTTTTCTTTAGAAATAGTCTCCCTGCAATTTATACAAGTATTAAGTAGAGCTAAGGTTAGTTCTCCACAAAGAGGACACGTAATATACTCCATTTTTTCTTCTATAGGGGTATCTATTGGAACTTTTTCCTTCTTATCATCTTGAAGTTCTGAAATTCGTGTAATTGTTTCTTTTAACTGTGTTTTCTGCTGTAATTTTGATATCATAGCTTTTTTTTGGGGATGGTTTTTTCTTGTGTAAGGTTTGATATCTTTTTCTAGAATGAAAGTATTTATTCTTCTAAAGTCGATGATAAGCTTTAAACCCACAATTAACAGAAGCAAAGATTCTATTGTACCATTGAACGTAAAAAGAAAAATCTGAAAAACTTCATCATCAGCATAACTAGCTACCCCTCCCAGAAAGGCTATTATGACCGAATAAAAACCAAATATTGGATAGAAAGGACTTCCAACTCTTAGATCAAATATCCGCTTAATTTTCTCAAGTGTTTTGTTCATCTTCCAAAAGCCCATAATTCTACCTAAAATGATAGTTAATCCTACAAAACCAGATACACCAGGCCAACCAAAGACAGCCATATTTAAAAATATTGAACCTGAATAGATATAAAACCAAATAGCTGTTTGCTTACCTGTTTTTGTAATATGATCGATGAAATAGATTTCAGTGATATTTTTAATCCCTATAGCAATGAAAATAAGAGCGATAGCAACAAGTAAGAATAAGATATATCCTGTGTACTCCCAGTAAAAAAACCAACTTTTAAAAAATTGATTATAAACATTCAAGAATCCTGATACAATGATTAAAGCTGAACCAAGAATTACAAAAATAATCTCTCGCTGAATAGGATAATTGTGATCATACATCTGTCACATTCAACTTCAGTAGGTTTTCCACCCATAAACGCTTATAAATATGATGTTCCCATTTTTAACATATTTTAGAGTATAAAAAAAATTTAGTAAACTTTCAAACGTTTAACAATTGAAATTAATGAGTGCGGAAGTAGAACAAGAAATTAAACTCAAGACTGGTTTTTAATTATAGCTAAAGACTAAAGAACAGCGCAGAAAGGAGAGAAGGAAAATCTTACCACGTAAATATATGTTTGTGTGGCAAGATATTTTGCTTTTTCTGTGCGCGTTCAAGAAAAAAGTTAAATTCTTCATCCTTGAGGGTTGTAAAGCAAAATTACCTTATTGAAATTATTTTTCAAAAGTAATCTGTTCCAAGAAGTATTAGTTTTATTGATAAACGTCGTGATAAGGAATTTGTTGGTTTAACTGAGAATAATATTGGGGAAGAATATGCTGATAGGAAGGTTTACCATGGGTTCAAAGGATAGGTTTTGAACATCTTTGTGAATATGGAATTGTGTTTGGATGAGAGATTAAATAAAATTAGTAAGAAATATGAAAATTTGAATGCTTCTTCTAAGAGTTATAATACAACTGTTTAGAGAGCTTTTAGAAGGATTATTCATGAAATTTAGATTATATGAAACGATTTAACAGTACTGAAGTTGTGATTGAGATAGAATTTATACTTCTTAGTGTCGCATTTTTAGGTTTATGTCACTTTTTTTCTGTTGTTCTTTAATCTTTTTTGCTCATACTTAGATTAACACAATTAAAAGTGATGTATGATGTACGACCCAACTGAACCCGGTGATGAAGATATATTGCCACCTATGTGGTCGCCTTAAGAAGGCGATTTTCTTCTCTTTTCTTTTTTGTATCATTAACTAATAACGGGTCTGAAATGTAATAAATTTAGAAAATGTCACTTTTTTTCTGTTGTTCTTTAATCTTTTTTGCTCATAATTAGATTAACACAATTAAAAGTGATGTATGATGTACGACCCTAGTGAGCCTGGAGATCAAGATATTACTCCTCCATTTTGGAGCCCTTAAGAAAGTATAAACTTTCTTCTCTTTTCTTTTTTGTATCATTGACTAATAACGTGTCTGAAATGCAATAAATTCAGAAAATATATGACAAAAAAACAAAAAACTGTAATCTAACTGTAATCTAAGAACAACGGTTTTTAAAGACTATTTCACTGAGTATAATTGAGTTAGGTGATTTTATTTGTCCTATGAAGACATGACTAAAGAACTTAAGATGGTTCAATCTATTGAAGAATTGAGATCTGTGCTTGTTAATTTACAGGTTTTTGCATCTAATAATCGATCAAGCAAAAAGGCTTCATTTTTAATTAGGAAAGCAATTGAAAAAAATAAGATGGTAGATGACAAGAAATCTCGAGTTATTCTGTACGATCTTCAAATCCGTCAACTCTATCACCAAACAAATCATCTGTTAGAAATCAATAACCTTCTTTCCTCGATGCGCTCTTTAACCGAAGAAATAAATTATCAAGAGGGGTTAGCTCTATTTTATCAACTAACTTGGCATATAGAAAAATCCAAAGATAACAAGAAAATAAGTGTTGAAGCTATCAATAAATCACTAAAAATATTAAACAATCTCTCTGAACAGGACGGTTATGTTTACAACTTTTGCAGATACTCTTATGCTGTTGAACGATGGTTGGAAAAGCATGATTCTACAAGTG